>DNGH01000032.1:2596-2934 GCA_003486285.1 Actinomycetota bacterium | reverse complement strand
GCCGACCAGGGCAAGCATCAGCTCGACTCGTTCGCCGGTCGCCTCGGCGGTCTCGTCCGACTCCAAGGCTGTCAGACCTTCCTCCATCAGGGCGACCGCGGAGGCATAGTCGCCCTGATCCCTCTGCAGGGCTCCCTTGCGACGCAGGAGCCGAACGGCATCGATGGAACCCGCCGGGGTGAGCCCCTGGGCACGGTCGTACGCCTGAAGCGCCACCCCGGGCTTGCCGGCCAGCCCCGCCATTTCCCCGAGCGCCTCAGCCGCTGCCAGCACTTCCCGAGGTTCGATGTCGCTCAGATGGTCCGATGCCCGCAGCGCCGACAGGTACATCTCGGTCG
>DNGH01000032.1:0-2501 GCA_003486285.1 Actinomycetota bacterium | reverse complement strand
GCCGACAGGTACATCTCGGTCGCTTCCGTGGTGGCGTAGCCTTCCCGGGCTCGCTCGGCCGCCATGAGAGCGAAGCGCCACGCCGCCTGCCAGTTCCCGGCCTCGGAGTGATGGAGCGCGAGCAGGGAGGCATGGCGCTCGGGGTGCCGCCGCGCCCTTCTCTCGAGGGCTTCGGCAACGATTCCATGGACCTCGCGTCTCAGGCGATATGGGAGCCCCTTGTAGGCGGTGGCGCGGATGAGGTCGTGACGGAAAGCGACCAAACCGGTGATCGACAGGTCCAGGAAGTCGGCGAGGCGCTCCCAGGTTCCGGTGTCCTCCACCGCTTGGGCCATCGCAGGCAGGGCCTCGGCGAGAAGATCGAGGGTGAAGCTGTTCCCCAGCACGGCCGCGTAGCGCAGGATCTGACGATCGCGGGGGTCGAGGCGGTCGATCCGTTCGGCGATGACCGCTTCGATCGAGTCCGGGAGATCTCCTTCCTCCCAACCCTCCAGCAGTTCGAGGGCGAACAGCGGGTGCCCGGCGGAGCGATCCGCCAGGCGGGCGAGGTCGTGATCGGAGACCGGGTACTCGCGGGCGGCGAGCCGGAGAAGCTCGCCGATTTCGTCGGAGCCGAGGGGTTCCAGTTGCATGACCGTGGCCCGCGGGGAACTGACCCAGGTTCCTTCTGGTCGCCGCCCGACAAGGATCAGCCACGGCTGGGAGGCGGTGGCCTCCGCCAGGCGGGCCAGGAGTCCGGCCGAGGCGGGGTCGATCCAGTGGGCATCCTCGACGACGATCACCGCCGGGCCCTCGTGTGCGGCGGCGAGGAGCTGCTCCACCTTCTCGTGCATACGCGGAATCCGGAAGGCGGGGTCGATCTCGGCTGTGGTCGGTGTGTCGGGTATGTCGATGCCCAACGGGATCCCGATCAGGGGCATCCACGGCTCGAGGTCGGGACCGTGCTCCGTGATGACCTCCTCCAGGCGGGAAGCCACCTCCGCGGAGGGAGTGTCGGGCTTCTGCCCCAGCACCCCTCGGATCAGGTGTCCCGCCATGTAATAGGGGGTGTTCACCTCGTACTGCTCGCACACGAGGGTGAAGGTGTCGAGGGATCCGGCCAGGTCGCGGGCCTCGACCAGGAGCCGGCTCTTGCCGATCCCGGCGTCGCCCACCACCTCCACCACGCTCCCCGTTCCGGCTTGAACGTCGGCGATGGCATCGCGGATCACCTGCCGCTCCTGCATCCGGCCCACCAGAGGCACACTCGAGACTCGGTCGCGGGGGTCGACACCGATGATCGGCCCAACCGCAACCGCTGCCACCGGCTCCTTCTTGCCCTTGAGTGGGATCGGGTCGAGCTGGGTGAGGCGGAACCGGGTGGGCGAGCGGTCGAGAACCCGCATCGTGGTGAGGAGCTGCCGCTCAGCGGCGGCACCCATGAGGCGGGCGGCCAGGTTCACGGTGTCGCCCATGACGGTGTAGGAGTGGCGGAAGGGTGCGCCCAGGTCGGCGGCGAAGACGACACCGCGAGAGACTCCTGCCCGCATCGGCAGCGGAGCCCCGTGCTCGATCACCCGGTGGAGGGTGCGAAGCACCCGCTCCTCCTCCCGGCGCGTGGCGGTGGGGGCTCCGGCGACGAGGATCACCTTGCACCCGGCGGGGTCGACGTCGCTGCCGAGGAAGGTGACCTCGTGACGGGCCGCCGACTCCTGGACCAGCGACATGGTCTCGTGGAGGTTGGCGGAGGTGGTTTCGACGTCATCCGCCGGATCGACCGCGACGTGGAGGAACCCGATCGTCGCCTGGCGGTGCTCGCCGAGGGAGCCCCCGACGGTGAGGTGGGGCCGCAGCGACTCGGGCACGTAGTCGGCCAGGTCGATGTTCGTCTCGCCCGAGAAGGACTCGGTCAACGGGATCTCATCGGTGTCGGGAACCTCGACGAGGCAGTGGGTGGCGGAGTCGACGACGCCGTCGGGGAGGTTGCGGCGAGCCACCGGCCCGGCCACGACCTCGCCTGCTTCGGCCTTCTTCTCCGCGGCCAGCGCTCCCATCAGGGCTTCGCCCAGCACCACCAGCTCCCGGTGGCGGTCCCCTGCCAGGTGCAGCTCCACCGGTCCGCTGTCGAGGCCCATCGACATCGAGATTCCGGGTATCGCCAGCTCGGTGAGGGCCTCCTGCATGTCCAGCGCGGCGACGGCGGCCCGCTCGTTGCAGCCATCGCCGCCGAACATGAGGAGAAAGGCGTCGCCGCCGAACTTGAGGACGTCCCCGCCCTCCTCGCGGGCGATCGACAAGAGATCGGTGAAGACGCGGTTGACGATCCCGGTGACCTCCTCGCCCCCCTCCCGCCCCATCGCCGAGCGCTGCTCGACCAAGGGGGTGAAGCCGGTGATGTCAGCGACGAGGAGGGTCGCCTCGGTCTGCAGCATCCGCTGGTCGGGATGCTGCGCCTGCCAGGCGAGCACCGACCCGGGGAGGTAGAGGATCAGCTGGGGATTTGAAGTGGCCACTACCTCGGG
>DNGH01000045.1 GCA_003486285.1 Actinomycetota bacterium | reverse complement strand
CCGCCGATGGCGGTGCCGTCGCAGTTCACCATCTCCCCGGTGACCGGATCGACCGCGAGCAGTCCGGCGTCACCGCACGAGGGACCGTTGGGAAGGAAGGCCAGGTAGGTGAGTGCGAACAGCGGGACCGCGACGAACAGCGCTGCCAGCCAGCGCGGGATCGCTCCGGCGGGCACGACTTCTCTGATCACCGCCGGCGCCGGTGCGGCGGCAGGTGCGGCCGCCGGGGTCTCCTCACCCGACTCCTCGACCTCGAGCGCGGCAGCCTCGGGAGCCGCGGGAGCCGCCGCCGGGGCCTCGGTCTCAGCGGCAGGGGCGTCGGCGGTGGCAGCACCGGCGGGGACGGCGACGCCGGCCCACTCGGCAAGGACCGACTCGACCGTGGTGCCTTGCGCCTTGGCGCGGGCGGCCGCGGAGCGCTTCACCATGTTCTCCGACATCCCGGTGGCTTTGGCCGCTGCGGCGAGCAGTTCCTCCATGGTCACTCCAGTCCCGACACGTACACCGACAACGCCGTGAGTTCTTCCTCGCTCAGATAGCGGAACGAGGGCATCACCGACCAGTCGTGGTCGGCGCGGGGATCGGCGAGATGCGCCCGCACCCAGGCCGCACTGCCGGTGTCCGCCCGGCTCGCCTGGTGGGTGAGATCGGGGCCGATGCGCCGCGCCCCGGCCAACCCCACCGGGTCATAGGCATAGTCACCGGGTCGGGAGACCGGCCCGAGGCCGAGGTCGGTGCGGACCTGGCGTACCTGCTGGGTGTGGCAGTACCAGCACCCCTCGCGCACGTAGACCTCGCGCCCCAACTCGGCGACGGGATTCGCCGCGAAGTTTCGGGTCGACTCCGCAAGCGCCGACGCCGCGACGTTGGAGTCGATCGCGGGGAATGCGAAGGCGCCGATCGCGGCGAGGGCAAATACGGCGATCGCCCCGCGCAGGAGCGAGCGCAGCGGTTGGGTGACGAATGCGATGGGAGCGGCGGGTTCGCCCCCGGATGATCCGAAGCTCAGCGTCAGCAGCCGACACAGGAAGGCGAGAGCCCCGAGACCGATCAGGCCCAGGCCGATGAGATAGGTGAAGTCGAGTCCGCGCAGTGGCTCGAGCGATTCTCCGAATCCCTCGTTGGCGTTCTCGTAGGCGCCGGTCTGGACTCCCGCCAGCCACGCCATCCCCTGCTGAACGCCGGCGAGCAGACGGGAGACCACCGCGGTGCCTGCCCCCACGACCATGGGCCACACCAAGGCACGACCCGACCACTTGCCCCACTTCCGCTCGCGCAACGTCGCCGCAGCCTGGGCGATCCCGGCCAGGGCGAAGAGGCTGAAGCCACCGAGAAGCCCCGCGGCCTCGACTCCGCTCTCCCACGCGGTGAACTGCACCACCGCCGAGACCGAGCGCAGCGTCCCCACGAACGCGGCCGAGACGGCCATGAGCAGGAACCCGAAACCCGCCACGACCATCTGCAGCGGCGGCGACGCCTTGACCGCGTCCCAACGGCCCCGCAACGCCCCGGCGAAGTCGGCGACGATGGCGAGCACCGCCACCACCAGCGCCGCGCCGAAGACGACCGGGACCGTCTCGATCCAGTCCTTGGTCGGTCCGTACTGGAGCACTCGGCCCGCGGTCCACACCCAGGTCAGGGCCAGCGACCAGAACCCGATCCGGCCGAGACGCTCGTTGAAACCGGACTCGCCGAGAGTGCGTCCCGCCACTGCATAGGCGACTCCGACGCCGGCTGCGGCCGCCCACATCCCGAACAGGGCCGCCCCGGTGAACGCAGACTGGATCTCGGCGGAGAGGCCGCCGAGTCCGGGGATCGCACCGCAGACCATGGCGAAGAGCAGCCACACCGAACCCGCCACCAGGTACCAGGCGGGAAGCGGAAGCCGGTCACGCCGGCCGCGCCGAGCGGTCACCACGAGCACCCCGGCCGCCAGGGCGTACCCGGCGATCAGCGCGGCGTCCACGAACCACGGGAACTCCAGGAAGCGCCCACCCACGTTCTCCCCGAGCAACAGCAGGGCCACACCGGCACCGGCGCCACCAGCCACCAGACCGAGCGCGGCGAGGGCGAACCGCGGAAACGCCAGGGATGCGCCCACCAGCCGGGGTACGGCATGGAAGGCGTAACCGAGGAAGGCGACGGTGAGCCACCCGAAGAGGAGGGCATCGACGCCTGCGGGGTACACCCGGCCATAGGCGAACATCGCCTCGCCGTCGAGCAGTTCGGGCCCCACCAGGCGTGCCGCCGCCAGGCCCAAGAGGGTGAGCCCGACGACGAAGAACAGGGCTGCGATGAGGAAGGCGAGGCGCGTGGTGGCCCCGGTGAGCTTCGACGAACCGCGCGGCTCGCTCGTGGTGCCTGCTTCCGAAGCCACTCCCCGATCCCCTTCTCTGCGAATCGGTGCGGAAGGTTAGAGGTTCCTCGACTGCGCCGTGCCGAACCTACCGGAGCCGGCAGCAGGCGGCGGGGCGAGATCTTGCGGGTAGCGGGTAGCGGGTAGCGGGTAGCGGGTAGCGGGTAGCGGGTAGCGGGTAGCGGGCCGCCGCCAAGCGCAGCGAGACTCCCCCTCCCCCGGTGGGGTACCATACGCCCATGAAACCCGAGCACAA
>DNGH01000070.1 GCA_003486285.1 Actinomycetota bacterium | reverse complement strand
AGCCGGACCAGGTAGGAGAGGGTGTGGCCGGTGTCGACGATGTCCTCGACGATGATCACGTGCTGGCCGCCGATGTCGTGGCGCACGTCGAGGATCAGGCGCACCGCCCCCGGGTCTTCGCTCTGCCGGTCGCCGTACGAGGACACCGAGATGAACTCGACCCGGTGCGGGATGGTGAGCCTCCTGGCGAGGTCGGCCAGGAAGATGAAGGAACCCTTGAGGACGCCGATGAGGATCAGATCGGCGGCGAGGCGGTAATCCTCATCGATCTGGGCCGCCAACTCGCCGACCCGCTCCTCGATCAAGTCCTCGGAGATCAGCGTGGTGAGGGTGTCGCCCACGGACCAAAGGGTACCTCTATCGATTGACTGGAAGCCGTGAGCCATGAGCCAACCAAGTCGCCGCCTCAGGCGGCGGCGGGCGACGGGCGACGGGCGACGCCGGCCGCGTTGACACTTCCGCCGGTTCCTGTGAAACTCCATCCCGCTCTCACAGAGCAAGGAGGCTGCGATGTTCAGGACCCCGATTACCGCCCGTTGACCCGGCGCGTTAGTCAGCCCTGACACGCGGCCCACCGGGCGGCGGGCCACTCATCCAGACCCTCTCCTTTGGCGCGTCTGCGCCACCCTCTCCTCAGGAGCCGCATGATCCCGGTACGCGCCTACTGGCGCCTCCTCAGAAAGTACCTCCTCCCCCTTCGGGCCCGGGTGGTGGTCCTGTTCGTCCTGCTCTTCACCGGGATCGCCTTTCAGGTCATCAACCCGCAGCTGATCCGTTCGTTCATCGACGGGGCCACCACCGGGGCCGAGCTCTCGGAGTTGACCGCGCTCGCGGCCGGCTTCGTCCTGCTGGCCGTGGGTCACCAGGTGATGAGTGTCGCCGCCACCTACTTCGCCGCGCAGATCGGCTGGTCGGCCACCAACGAGATGCGGGTGGAGCTGACCGGGCATCTGCTCGACCTCGACCTTTCCTTCCACAAGACCAAGACCCCCGGCGAGCTGATCGAGCGCATCGACGGCGACGTCACCACGCTCTCCAACTTCTTCTCGGCGTTCGTGGTCCAGGTGATGGGCAACCTGGTGCTGGTCATCGCGATCGTCGTCTTGATGTGGCGGGAGCATCCCCTCATCGGGCTGGGGATGACCGTGTTCGCCGGCGTGGCGATGGCGTTCATGGTGAAGATCCAGGCGATCGCCATCCCCTGGTGGCGAGAGGTGCGTGCCAAGCGGGCGGCGTTCTTCGGCTTCCTCGGCGAACAGCTGGGCGGCACCGAGGACATCCGCGCCAACGGAGCGGTGCCCTACATGATGCATCGCTTCACCGCGATGCACCGCGAGTGGCTGCCGTTGGAGGTGCGCGGCCGCTTCGGATTCTCGCTGCTGTGGTCGTCTTCGATCGCGGTCTACGTGTTCGGGCTGGCACTGGTGTTCGCCCTGGGGGCGCCGTTGGTGCGTGACGGAGCCATGACGATCGGCGCCGTCTACCTGGTGTTCCACTACACCGAGATGATCCGCCACCCCATCGATCAGATCCGCACCCAGATGGAGGATCTGCAGAAGGCCGGCGCCGGTATCTCGCGCATCGAGGAGCTGTTCGCCACGACGACCCACCTCCCCGAGACCGGTACCCGCCCGCTCCCCGCCGGGGCACTGGCGGTGGAGTTCGACGGGGTCGACTTCGCCTACCGCGACGACGCCGACGAGATCGTGCTCGAAGACCTGGATCTGCGTCTCGAGCCGGGCCGCCACCTCGGCATCCTGGGCCGGACCGGTTCGGGGAAGTCGACCCTGGCCCGGCTGCTCACCAGGCTCTACGACCCGGTCGACGGGGCACTGCGCATCGGTGGAATGGATCTGCGCGAGGTGGAGCGGGAGAACCGCCGCGCCCGGGTCGGGATGGTGACCCAGGAGGTGCAGCTGTTCCGGGCGACGATCCGGGACAACCTGACCTTCTTCGACGCCACCGTGCCCGACACGGAACTCTGGCGCGTCCTCGACGAACTCGGCATCGGCGAGTGGATCCGGTCCCTCCCCAAGGGCCTGGACACGATGCTCGAATCGGGATCGGGCGGGGTGTCGGCCGGCCAGGCGCAGCTGCTCGCCTTCGCCCGCATCTTCCTGCGCGACCCGGGATTGGTGATCCTCGACGAGGCGTCGTCGCGCCTCGACCCCGCCACCGAGGTGCTGATCGAGCGCGCCGTCGACCGGCTGCTCCAGGGGCGCACCGGGGTGATCATCGCCCACCGGCTCGCCACGGTGGAGCGCGCCGACGACATCCTGATCCTCGATCGGGGGCGCATGGTGGAGTACGGGCCGCGCCGCGACCTCGCCGCCGATCCCGCCTCCCGCTTCTCGTCGCTATTGCGCACCGGCATGGAGGAGTTGCTCGCATGAGGGAACCACGCGTCGACACCAGCGGAGTGCCCACCGCCCGGCTGGGCTGGGGACTGATCACCCAGCACAAGCTGCGCTACGTCATCAACGTCGCGGTGTGGGCCTCGATGTGGGTGATGCCGGTGATCCCGGCGGTGATCACGCGCGTCTTCTTCGACTCGGTCACCGGCGACACCACCGCCGCCCCGCCGATCGCGCTGTTGGTGGCGATCACCCTGGCGTATGCCATCGGTCGGATCAGCTTCGTCATCTTCGGAATGTGGAACGACGTCAACCTGATGTTCCGGGTCGGCACCCTGCTGCGCCGCAACATGCTCGAGCGGATCTTCGAACTCCCCGGGGCGCAGTCGATGAAGGAGTCGCCCGGCGACGCCATCAGCCGGTTCCGTGACGACGTCGACGAGAACGTCGAGTCCTTCTCGTGGACCGTGGACATGGTCGGACTCACCGTCTTCGCGGTGGTGGCGATTTGGATGCTGGTCTCCATCGACGGCTTCCTCACCCTGGTGGTCTTCGGGCCCACCGTCGCCGTGGTCTACCTGGCTGCCGTCGCCCGGCACCGCGTCAAGCGGTACCGCGAGGCGACCCGCATCGCCACCGGGCGGGTCACCGAGGCGCTCGGCGAGACCTTCGGGTCGGTGCAGGCGATCAAGGTGGCCGGCGCCGAGGCCCCGATGGTGCGCCACTTCCGCCGCCTCAGCGACGAGCGCCGCGCCGTGGCCGTCAAGGACAAGGTGCTCGAGTCGATGCTGGAGTCACTGTTCTGGAACACGGTGAGCATCGGCACCGGGATCATCCTGGTGGTGGCGGCGGCCTCGATGCGCTCCGGTGAATTCACCGTGGGCGAGTTCGCCCTGTTCGTCTACTTCGTCGGGTTCGTCACCGACTCGGTGTTCTTCCTCGGCATGTTCATCGCCCGCTACCAGCAGGCCTCGGTGTCGTTCGCCCGCATGCTCACCCTGATGAGCAGCCCGGATCCGATGCGGCTGGTGGAGCACCGCGACCTGCAACTCACCGGGGAGCTTCCGGAGCCCGAGGTCGCTCCCGCCCACCTGGAGCCACTGGAGCGGCTCGACGTCGCCGGCCTCACCTTCCACTATCCCGGTACCGAGGACGGCATCGACGACGTCACCTTCTCGGTGCCGGCGGGATCGTTCACCGTGATCACCGGTCGCGTCGGGTCCGGCAAGACCACCCTGCTGCGGGCCATCCT
>DNGH01000043.1 GCA_003486285.1 Actinomycetota bacterium | reverse complement strand
CCTCGGCGAAGTCGCGCACGCGCCTGAGCAGCCGGTTGGCGATGCGCGGGGTGCCCCGCGACCGCTGGGCGATCGCCCGCCGCCCGGGATCGTCGATGGCGATGCCGAGGATGCGGGCGGAACGTCCGACGATCGTCTCCAACTCCTGGGGCCGGTAGTAGTCGATGCGTGCCAGGTATCCGAAACGATCGCGCAGCGGCGCCGAGACCCGCCCTACCCGCGTCGTCGCCCCGATCAGGGTGAAGGGCGGCAGCCCGAGCCGGATCGAGTTGGCGCCCGCCCCCTTGCCGATGACGATGTCCAACTGGAAATCCTCCATGGCGGTGTAGAGGATCTCCTCCACGGCCCGCGGCAGCCGATGCACCTCGTCGATGAACATCACATCGCCGGCCTGGAGGTTCGAAAGGATGGCGGCCAGATCGCCGGCCCGCTCCAGCACCGGTCCCGAGGTTGCCCGCAGCTGCGCCCCCATGCCGTCGGCGAGGATGGCGGCGAGGGTCGTCTTCCCCAGTCCGGGCGGCCCGCTGAACAGGACGTGATCGAGAGGCTCGCCACGCCCCCGCGCCGCTTCGATCAGGATGGACAGGCGTTCCTTGAGCTCGTCCTGGCCGATGAACTCTTCGAGGGTCGTCGGCCGGAGACCCGCTTCGAACGCCGCCTCCTCGGGGCCCGGGCGCGTCGTGAGCGGACCGTCCTCCCTCATCGCCGGCCCAGCCGCTGCAGGGCGGTGCGCAGCAGCACCTCGACGTCGTCCCCTTGCAGACCATCGACGGCCTCACGGATCTCGGCGCTTCCGTAGCCGAGTCCCTCGAGGGCCGAGCGCACCGCCCCCAACCCGCCGGTCGTGGGGATCCCGCCGGCAGGCAGCGCCAGGCGAGCGCGAAGGTCGAGAACGAGCTTCTGAGCGCTGCGGACCCCGATGCCGGGCACCGTGGTGAGGGTGTCGACATCATCGGCCGCCACTGCGGCGCGCAGCCGGTCCGGACCGAGCGCACCGAGGATGGCCAGGGCCAGTTTGGGGCCGACTCCGCTGGCGGCGATCAAGTGGCGGAACACGGTACGGCCATCCTCCTCCGCGAAGCCGAACAGCGCCATCTGATCCTCGCGCACATGGAGATGGGTGTGGATGACCACCTCCTCACCCACGTTCGGAAGCGCCACCAGGTCGCGCGTGGGCATGGCGATCTCATATCCGACGCCCCCGACGTCGACGGTCACGGCTTCGGCGGTGCGCGCCACCAATTCCCCGCGCACCCGCCCGATCACGACCGGTCTCCGATCAGTCCCCGCAGCGCACTGGACTGGAGATGACACAGGGCCACTGCGAGCGCATCGGACGCATCGGCGGGCTGCGGGGGGGCGGCGAGCCCGAGGCGGCGCGCCACCATCGCCTGCACCTGGTCCTTGGCGGCGTTGCCGTAACCGGTAACCGCCAGCTTGACGGCCGACGGGGTGTACTCCGTGATCGGGATGCCGGCTTGCGCTGCAGCCAGCAGTGCCACTCCGGACGCCCGTCCCACCGCCATCACGGTGTGGAGGTTGCGATTGGCGAACACCTCTTCTATTGCCGCGGCGGTGGGGCGGTGCTCGGCGATGACTCCCGCCAGGTCGTCGTACAACTCGATCAGACGCTCCGTGAGCGGTGCCGCCGGGTCGGTCCGGATCACCCCTGCCGCCACCGCGCGCACCGGGTTCCCGCCGGCGACGATGCCGTAGCCGGTGACGGCCAGCCCGGGGTCGATGCCAAGGACAAACATGTGTTCGATCAGAATAGGGCCGCTCCGCCGCTCCCGCCACGATTGCGCGCAATAGCCTGACTCCGTGACCAGCCGATCCAGCGCTGCGGATCTCGCCGCGGCCACACCCGAGGGCCGCGATCGCTGGATCGACTTCCTGCGAGCGTTCAGCATCGGCGCCGTGGTGTTCGGACACTGGCTGGTCGCGGTCGTGGTGTGGGAGGGAGGCTCGGTCGAGGGGTTCAACGCCCTGGAGCGGATCCCGGGGTTCTGGCCCCTGACCTGGGTGCTCCAGGTGATGCCACTCTTCTTCTTCGTCGGAGGATTCTCCAACTTGGTCAGCCTGCGGGCCTCGCAGCGCCGCGGTGAGGGATACGCCGGCTTCCTGCAGGGACGGTTCGTCCGGTTGATGCGGCCCACCATCGCCTTCCTGGCACCGGCGGTGGTGGTGGTCGCGGTCCTCGACGCCCTCAACGTCGCGGATGACTTCGTGTTCCCGGTCGCCAACCTCATCACGGGCCCGCTCTGGTTCCTTGGCGTCTACATGATCGTGATCGCCCTGACCCCGCCGATGGCCTCGCTGCACGACCGCTTTGGGGTCGCCGTGCCCTTGGTGTGCGTCGGCCTGGCCATCGCGGTCGATGTGCTTCGGTTCGGCTTCGGCGTGTCGGCGGTGGGATTCGCCAACTATCCGATCGTCTGGCTGCTCGCCCACCAGTGGGGATTCCTCTACGCCGACCGCCGGCTGCTTCCGGCCCATGGCCGGTTCCTCGCCCCGCTGGGACTGGCGGTCGCCGCAGCCCTGGTCGCGCTGGGCCCCTATCCCAACTCGATGGTGGGTCTGGCGACAGACGAGTTCTCCAACATGGATCCGCCGACGCTTCCGATCGTGGCGCTCACGCTATGGGAGATCGGACTGGCCATGCTGCTGCGCGCTCCGGTGGCGCGCTGGCTGGAGCGCCGCCGCCCCTGGACCGCCGTGGTCGCCATCAACGGCGTGATCATGACCGCGTTCCTCTGGCACCTCACGGTCATGGTCGTGGCCATCGGCATCCTCTTCCCTCTCGGTTTCCCCCAGCCCGAGGTGGGCACCGGGTCGTGGTGGCTGCTCCGCCCCCCCTGGATCGTCTGCCTGTTGGTCCTGCTCGGGGGTTTCGTGGCGCTCTTGGGCGGCATCGAACGCGCCGGATTCAAACGCCGCCACTCCGGGGCCCCGCCCAACGCCGTGAGCGCCCTCCTGGCGGTGGTCGGCGCCGTGGCCACGCTGTGGGGAGTGCTCGGGTTCGCCATCGGCGGGCTCCACCAGGTGTTCTCGCCGACCGGGGACGTCCTGATCGTGCTGCGGCTCAATCCCTTCCAGAACGTGGTCCACATCGCGTGGGGAGTGACGGTGATGGCCCTGGCCGATTCCTCGCGACGCCACCTCGCGGCTGCGGGATCGTTCGTCGTCGCCACCGCTCTCGCCATCGCCGGGCCTCTGCTCCGCTCCGGAGGCCTGACCAACATCCTGGCGCTGAATCTGGAGGCGGACCTGCTGCACGCAGCACTCGCGGTGGTCGCCGCGGCCGCCGCGGTGGTGTGGTGGGCACGCCGGACCGAGGTGGCGGCGGCGTAGCACCGGGCCGATCAGCCGGCGACGGCCGCCATGATCTCGTCGCTGATGTCGAAGTTGGCGTACACCGCCTGCACGTCGTCGAGATCCTCGAGCGCGTCGATCAGACGGAGCGCCGAGCGCGCTGCCGCCTCATCGAGCGGGATCGACATGGTGGGGAGGCGGGTCACCTCGGAGTCGTCCACCCTGATCCCGGCATCCCGCAGCGCTGCCACGACCCTGGGCAGGAGGCCGGGAGCGGTGATCACCTCGTGCTGGCCGTCGCCCGGGCGAACGTCCTCGGCTCCGGCTTCCAGAGCCGCCAGCATCACCTCGTCCTCGCTGCCGGTGGCGAGGAGGTAACCGCGTTGCACGAACAGGTACGCCACCGATCCCGGCTCGCCCAGGTTGCCCCCGTTGCGGGTGAAGGTGGAGCGGATGTCGGAGGCGGCGCGGTTGCGGTTGTCGGTCAGGGCCTGCACGTAGACGGCAACCCCACCCGGGGCGTAGCCCTCGTACCAGATCTCGTCGTAGTGGCCGCCGCCGGCCTCGCCGGTGCCGCGCTTGATGGCGCGGTCGATGTTGTCGTTGGGCATCTCTGCGGCCTTGGCCTTGGCCACCGCCTGGGCGAGGGAGGCATTGGCAGAAACGTCACCACCGCCATCGCGGGCTGCGACCTCGATGCCGCGGGCGAGCTTGGCGAAGATCTTGGCGCGCTGGATGTCCTTGGCGCCCTTCTTGTGCTTGATCGTCGACCACTTCGAATGCCCCGACATCACACCCTCCCGCGGATTTGCAGCAGCAGTCTATGGATTCGATCGTCACCGGTCAGTTCCGGGTGGAACGAGGTGGCCAGGATGTTTTCCTGCCGCACCACCACCGGGTGGCCGTCCACCTCCGCCAGCACCTCGACCCCGGGGCCGACCGAGTCGATCCACGGAGCCCGGATGAACACGGCATGCATCGGCCCCGCGATCCCGATCACGTCCAGATCCGTCTCGAACGATGACACCTGGGAGCCAAAGGCGTTGCGGTGCACCACGACGTCGAGCATTCCCAACTGCACCTGGGGGCGATCCGAGGTCGTGCCCGATGCCAGGAAGATCATCCCGGCACAGGTGCCCAGAGTCGGGAGCCCGGCGCCGATGGCCCGGCGCAACGGCTCCACCAACCCATAGCGATCGGCGAGACGGCCGATCGTGGTGCTCTCGCCGCCGGGAATGGCAAGAGCATCGAGGCCGGCGAGGTCGCCGGGAAGCCGGACGAGCACCGGTTCCGCACCGGCAGCCGCCGCGGTCGCGGCGTGCTCACGGAAGTCACCCTGCAGGGCCAGCACGCCGAAGCGCACGGGTCACCAGCCTCGACGGGCCAGCCGGTCCTCGTCGGCGAGGCGGTCCATCTCGATCCCGACCATCGGCTCGCCGAGACCGCGCGACACCTTGGCGAGGATCTGCGGATCGTTGTAGTAGGTGGTGGCCTCCACGATGGCCCGGGCCCGGGGCGCCGGGTCGGCGCTCTTGAAGATGCCCGAGCCGACGAACACGCCATCACAGCCGAGCTGCATCATCAGCGCCGCGTCGGCGGGAGTCGCCAGGCCGCCCGCGGCGAAGTTGACCACCGGGAGCCGCCCGGACTTGGCCACCTCCTCGACGAGATCGAATGGTGCCCCGAGGTCGCGAGCCGCGGCCATCAACTGCTCGTGACCGAGCGTCTGCAGTCGGCGGATGCCCTCGGTCATCGCCCGCATGTGCCGCACCGCCTCCACGACGTTGCCCGTGCCCGCCTCACCCTTGGTGCGGATCATGGCCGCACCCTCGCCGATCCGGCGCAGGGCCTCCCCGAGGTCGCGGGCGCCGCACACGAACGGGACGGTGAATTGCCATTTGTCGATGTGATGCGCCTCATCGGCGGGGGTCAGAACCTCGCTCTCGTCGATGTAGTCGACACCCAGGGATTGGAGGATCTGCGCCTCGACGAAGTGGCCGATGCGGGCCTTGGCCATGACCGGGATCGACACCGCGGCGATGATCTCTTCCACCCGCAAGGGATCGGCCATGCGGGCAACGCCGCCGTCGCGGCGGATGTCGGCGGGGACCCGCTCCAGGGACATCACCGCCACGGCGCCCGCCTCCTCGGCGATACGCGCCTGATCGGCGGTGGTGACGTCCATGATGACACCACCCTTGAGCATCTCGGCGAGGCCACGCTTGACGCGATCGGTGCCCTGCTGCACTTTGACTCCTGGATAGGACGGAACTCATGGTACCGGGAGCCAGGACTCAACAGGCGGGGGTAACGGGTGCCGGGTG
>DNGH01000263.1 GCA_003486285.1 Actinomycetota bacterium | reverse complement strand
GAGCAAGTAGCCGTCGTATCCGTCGATGACCGCCTGGGCCACGTCGGCCCCCGATTCGCGAGCGGTGCGCATGGTGGCGCCGATGTTCTCGACGAGAGTCGTCGTGTCGCGAATGATGAGGCGCTTCATGTCGGCACCGGACATCGAGTAGCAGGCCACGGCCACGACGTTGCCGAGTTCGGCAGCGACCGCTCTGGCGACCCGCTCCATGTCATAGGGTGTCCCAGTGCGGATCACCGCCGAGATCTTGTCCTCGTTGACCAGGGCGAGCGGCGAGATGTCAATACCGCCGAGATGGAACGTGGTCATGTCGATCTGCGGGACGGCCCGGCCCACCGGATCGCCGTCGACCACCGGAATGCCCATCTGGATGGCTACGAGCATCGGGCTGATGCTGTTGCCGGCACCGAGTTCGAACGGGATGACGAACTTCGGCTCGAACCCGAGGGTCTCGCCAAGCAACTCCATTGCCCACGTGAGCGAGTAGGTGCGGGGCCGCTTACGCGACGCCACCGGGGAACCCATACCTGCGATCACGGCTCCCCAATTGTCGTCGCCCACCTCGTCGGCGTCGATCAGACTTACGGATTCACCAAAGCCGAGCACCCTATCGACCATCTTGAGGCCTTCGGATACGGCGCCGCCCCCGCCCGCACCGAGCAGGCCTGCTCCCACCGAGATGTCCGACATCTCCACCTTGCCCAGTTGCCTCATGCTGACTACTCCTTCGAGGATTCGAGTGCGTTCAGTACGTCGTCGGGTGTGATCGGAAGGCGGACGATGGAGCCACCGGTCGCATCGGCGACGGCATTGGCGATGGCGGCAGCGACCGGGACGATCGGCGGTTCCGCCACTCCCTTTGCCCCGTAGGGTCCGGCGTCGGCTGGGTGTTCAAGGAGGATCGCCTCCACGCGGGGCACATCGAGCGCGATCGGGAGCTTGTACGCCTCGAGTGATCTCTGCCGATAACGGCCGTCGTCCCCGATCTGGAGCGTCTCCCACAGCGCGTACCCGAGCCCCTGGGTGACCCCACCCTGGATCTGCCCCATCACGCCGGCTGGATTGATCGCTCTCCCGACCTCCTGCGCGACCAGGTAGCGCAGGACCGTCACGCGCCCGGTGACGGGATCGACTTCGACCTCGGCCACGTGCACGTGGTAGGTCGGCGTCGGGAAGGTGGCAAAGAGGAGGCCGGTGGCGGCGTCGGGATCGTGTTTGGGAGCGGGGGTGGCGTACGACCCGCTCGAGATGATCGGGCCACCGTCGAACATGGCTGCTCCGGCTACCTGGCCTAGCGTCACGGTGCGCTGCGGATCCGACACCATCCGGACCCGTCCATCGGTGATCTCGAGTTCGTCGGCGCCACTGTCGAGCAGCTTCGCCGCCTGTCCGAAGATCCGCTCGCGGAGACCGGCGGCGGCGTGCTGGACGGCACGCCCGACGATGTGGGTCGTGCGACTGCCCTGAGCGCCGCCGTCGTAGGCATGGGCATCGGTGTCGGGCATGGTGAGGACCACGAGATCCGGATCGATTCCGAGTTCTTCAGCTGCCACCTGGCGTACTCCGAGCGCCACAGCCCCCGTTCCGATCTCGGCGGCGCCGGTGACGACACCAAGGCTTCCGTCGGGTTCGAGCCGCAGAGTGACCGCCCCCGGCATCGGGTTCGTCAGCCAGACCGTGGCTGCGATCCCCACGCCACGGTTCGGTCCCCTGCCCAGGGTCTCCCAGGGGGCGACTTCGTCGATGGCGTCGAACGCAGCGCGCAGCAGGTCCGAGTCCTCCAGCACCTGGCCGTTGAGCATCGTGTGGCCCGCATCGATTGCGTTCCTGATTCGGAAGTCGCGGCGATCCATGCCGAGGGCGTTGGCGAGGTTGTCCGTGTGGCGTTCCAGCGCGAAGTACAGGTAGGTACCCGACACCCCTCTGAAGGCTCCCGTCGGGGCCGTGTTGGTGTACAGAGCGCGTGCCACCACCCGGGTCCGATCGACCGAGTAGGGCCCTTCGGCCACGAACAGCGCAATGCTGGTGAGAAACACCGTGTCGCCGGCATAGGCCCCAGCATCCATGTCCACCAGGAACTCACGCGCCAGGATTCGCCCGTTCCTGGTGACGCCGGAACGGACCCGGATTATGGCGTTCTCCCGGGAGTTGCAGCTGAGAAGGTCCTCGACCCGGTCGTTGACCATCTTCACCGGCGCGCCGGCGAGTCGGGCGAGAAGCGCGGCGTATGGCTCGAGGCCGACGTCGAGCTTGGCACCGAAGCCGCCGCCCATGTGGTGCCCGATCACCCTCACCCGAGACGGGAGGATGCCGAGAGCCGCCGCGGTCCGATCCCTGACGTTGAAGTGATACTGGTGCGCCGCGTGGATGGTGTAGCGACCTGCTTCGTACACGGCGGTCGCACTCTTGGGTTCGAGATACGCCTGGTACTGGCGATCGGCGGTGTAGACATCCTCGATGACGACGTCGGCGGTGGAGAAGACGTCATCGACCCCACCACTGTCGAAGCGCATCTCTCCGACCACGTTGTCGTGGCGTGGCCAGTCCGGGAGTCCGGGGCTCGGCCGATACGTGCTCCAGTCGGCGTGCACGAGCGGCGCCCCCGGGGCGACCGCAGCGGAGAGGGACGCCACCACGGGCAGGGGTTCGATGTCGACCACGACGCGTGCGGCGGCGGCGCGGGCGATGGTGACGGTATCGGCCACCACGGCCGCGATCGGCTCGCCCTCGTAGCGGACCACGTCCCCGGCGAACAGTGGCTGGTCAGCCAGTGCGAGACCGCTGAGGATGCGGGGAGCATCGGCGGCGGTCGCCACCAGGCGCACCCCCGGAACGGCCGCAGCCGACGACGTCTCGACGGAACGGATCCGGCCCGACGCGATCGGGGACCGGACCAGGACGGCGTGCAGCGACCCGGACAGTTCGAAATCGACCCCGAAGACCGCCTGTCCGCGGACCTTGGGATCCGCGTCCTGTCGTACCACCGACCTGCCCACGGAGACCGTCATGATCTCTCCGTCTGGCCCGTGGCCGCCATGACGGCGTCGACGATCGTCGAGTAGCCGGTGCACCGGCAGAGGTTGCCCGAGAGGGCCGAGCGAATGGTCACTTCATCTGGAGTGGGGGTGTCCGCGATCAACGCGGTGAGCGTCATCAGGAATCCGGGTGTGCAGAATCCGCACTGCACCGAGAAGTTGTCGACGAATGCCTGTTGGATGGGGCTGAGACGACCGTCGGAGGTCGCCAGTCCCTCGATCGTGAGCACATCGCTGCCCGCGACGGCGTGGACGTTGAGGAGGCACGAGTCCACCGGGACCCCATCCACCAATACGGTGCACGCCCCGCACTCGCCCTCGGCGCACCCTTCCTTGGTGCCGGTCAGACCGAGGCGATCGCGCAGCACGGTGAGCAGGGTGTCGGCGCCATCGGCATCCAGCGTGACGATGCGCCCGTTGACGGTGAAGGTGACGGCGCTCATCCGACGCCCCTCTCGGCCCGGGCTGCGGCGACGCCGAGGGCGCGCGCCAGGAGTCCCGGCAGCACCCTGGTTCGGTATGCGGCCGTGGCCCGGGCGTCATCGATCGGCGACACCGCCCGCGTGAGCGCCTCTCCCGCGGCCGCGATCGCCTCGCTCTCCATTCGGCTTCCTTGCAGGATCTCCTCTGCCTCCGCGATCCGCATCGGTGTCGGAGCAACCGAGCACGCCGCGATCCTGGCGCCCTCCACAGTTCCGTCGACGTCGAGGGTGAGGCGCGCCGCCAGTCCCACCACCGCGACCTCCATGGCGCTGCGGCGGCCGACCTTCAGGTAGGCGTCTCCGGTTCTTTCCGGGTGGTGTGGGAGCACGATCGCGGTGAGGATTTCGTCTGTCGCCCGCGCCGTCTGCCGCCGCCCGATGAAGAAGGAGTCCCCGACGACCGTCCGGGTACCCCGGGGGCCGGTGAGTTCGAATGATGCCCCGGCGACGAGCAGCGGGGCTGCCGTGTCTGCGGCCGGTGAGGCGTTGCAGACGTTTCCACCGATCGTGCCGACCGCCTGCGTCTGCCAACCGCCAACAGTCGCGGCCGCCTCGGCGAGCGCTGGCGCCGTCATGAGGACAAGCCGGCTGCGGGCCAGTGAGCGGTGTGTGGTGAGCGGGCCGATGCGCACGGAGCCGTTGCCGGTGATGCCGACGAGACCCGGGATTCGACCGATGTGAATCAGAACGCCGGCGGAAATCTCACCGCGTGCCTGCTGCAGCATCACATCGGTTCCGCCAGCCAGGATCTGAGCGGCAGTGCCGTACTCGACCAGGAGGGCGGTGGCCTCCTCTACCGAGGCCGCCGACGTGAACTCCACGAAACCCTCCTCTGGACGTGTGCCGGGTCCGGATTCTACAGATTGTGTCCAGGCCGGACCGCAGGTGCCGATCACGCGATGTCGGGCTGGTACCGCGGGAGGTGCTCGTGCACGATCCTGCAGTCGTTGTTCTCGTGCAGGAGGGTGATCTTGCCTTCCTGCACGCGGAAGACATCGACACCGTGATTCTCCCAAGGAGCCCCGGTCGCGGCGACTGTCGCCGTTTCTTCCCACACGACCGCGGCCCATTCCCCGTCGATGACGCGGCGCCGGATGTGGAAGTTCAGGCCTTTGAGCAGGGGCCCGTTGTGCGCGAAGAACCGTTTGGCCTCCTCGAGCCCGTCGAGGTGAGCTTGACCGAGAAAGCGGACCTCGACGGTGTCAGACATGAGAGCGACCATGCCTGCCGGGTCCCCGGCGAAGAACGCCTCATACAGGCGGCCGAGCACCCGCGCGGTCGTGTCGGCGGTCATCAGAAGCGGGGCAGCCGGAGGCCGCCGTCGACCGGGATGGTCATCCCGGTCACCATGTCGAAGGCAGGCGTGCACAGCAGATACGCCATCTCTGCGAGTTCGGACCGCGTCACCAACCTCCCGGCCGGGGTTCGCGCCGTCACCTTCTCGGCCCACTCCCGGGAGAACTCACCGAGGTCGTCGAGACTCTCGAGTATCTGACCGGGAGCGATGGCATTCACCGTGATCTCGGGAGCGAGTTCGACGGCGAGCTCCTCGGTGAGCGTGATGATGGCCGCCTTGGCGAGTCCATAGATGGAACGGTTGCGGACCCATGCCGACACCGCCGACATGTTGATGATGCGCCCCCATCCGGCCGCACGCATCCCCGGAGCCACCTCCCGGGTCACGAGGTAGGACGCTTTCACGTTCGCGTCCCAGACGTTGTCCCACTCTGTCTCGTCCATGTCCACGAAGGGCGTCATCCCGTACGGTCCTGCGTTGTTGATCAGTACGTTGATCGGTCCGCCGAGTTCCGCGACAGCACTGGCGACCATCGACCGTACGGAGCCGGCGTCGGTGACGTCGCCGGCGACGGCGGCGTGGCGGGCTCCAGTACGGTCGCGCAGAGCGGCCGCCAGCGCTTCGGCGGGTTCTCTGGTCGTGTGGTAGTTGAGCGCCACCGACATGCCGACATCGGCGAAACGCTCGCAGATCGTCCTGCCGAGATTGCGGGATGCCCCGGTGACCAGCACTCGTTTTTCTGCCAGATCCATCGCGACCTCCGCACTCGTTCGGGTGAATCTATAGATTGCCGCTCAGGTTCGCAGGAGGAGAGCGAGATGTTGCTGGAGATACGCCGGTACACGATCGTCACCGGCAAGCGGGACGAGTTCATCGCCTGGTTCGAGAGCGACGTTCTTCCCGTGATGGAAGCCGCCGGCATGCGCATCGTCGGACAGTTCGTTTCGGACGACGATCCGGATGCCTTCTTCTATCTGAGATCGTTCGCGGACACCGACGAGCGTGGCCGACAGTATGCGGCCGTCTACGGGAGCGACCTCTGGAAGACGACCCTGGCACCGTACGCGCTCGCGCTCGAGACGGATGCCCGTGTCGAGGTCGTGACCCCGACCGCCGGGTCTGCCTTGCGTTAGCGCGCGGTTACACGACCTCGGCGACGAGATCGACCTCGATCGGCGCATCGTCGGGAACAGCTCGGCCAATCGCGCTTCGATCACCCCACTCGGGTCGCCCATAGCGCCTCCCCCCGATACGCCTCCAGGTTGGTGGCGAAGACCGCGGCGATGCGCGGGGCCAGCCGGTCCGTGGACCACGCGGCATGCGGTGTGATCACGGCGGACGGGAGATCCCACAGTGGGGAGTCCGCCGGCAATGGTTCGGTCGTGAATACGTCCAACCCGGCGCCGCGGAGCGTTCCGTCTGCCAGAGCCTCGATCAGTGCTGCCTCGTCGATCGCCGAGCCGCGCCCCACGTTGACGATCCATCCGTCTCGCAGCGCGGCGAGTTCTGCGGGACCCACGGCTGGTATGTCGTCGTGCGGGAGTGTCACGATGACGGCGTCTGCCTCCTGGCAGATGGCGAGGGTCTGGTCGGGTCCCACCACCCGCCGTGCCACCCCGGAGTACCCCTCGGGTGAGCGCTTGGTGCCGATGACCGTCATCCCGAGGGCAGTGGCGATCGTGGCCACCTCCTCGCCGATCGAACCCAGTCCGAGAACGCCGAGTGTGAGCCCTCGCACCTCGTGGGCAGGACGCCGCGCCGTCCAGGTCCGATCTGCCGCATCGCGTATCGCCGGGCCCAGGCCCCGCACCGTCGCCATCAGCAGGGCGATGGCATGTTCGGCCACCGCGGGGGTGTGGGCGCCTCGCGCCGACGTGAGGACGACTCCGG
>DNGH01000262.1 GCA_003486285.1 Actinomycetota bacterium | reverse complement strand
TCGGCCAGCGTGCGTAAATGTCACCCGAGGCAGGCATGCGTGTGATGCGGTTCCGCCCCACGGTCGCCACCCACGGATCGCATTGTCACTCGACTAGAGGCGCCCGTTCATCGATGCCAGAATACGAGCCGTGACGGCTCAACAACCCTTCGAAGACCGACTCAACCTCGACCGCTATGCCGACGATCCGGTCGTCGGGATTCTGTGCGAGCCCGGTGAACTGGACGTCTGGTCCGCTGAGGCCTGGATACCTGAGCGGATTTACCGCCGTCTTTTCTTGATCGGTCAGGCGTATGAGATGCACTACCTCGGACTCGTGCCGGGCGAGAACGACCCGGTGTACCTCAGCTCGGTCCAGGCCGCCGGTTTAGTTGATGAACTCGAATTCCTTGCAGGGGTCGCCAACGATCCGCTCCTCGCCGCATGCATTCGTGAAGCGATGAGTGTCGCTATGGCTGCGGCACGGTTGGGAGCCGAGAGAGTGCTCCGCATCGAAGGCAACTGAGCCGCAACGAGTGCCACTCGACCGTTGACAGTACGTAGCCGTCCCCTCGGCCACAGCGATCACACCAGCCCTACCGGGAACCCGAACCATCGGGTGCGGCTTAGACCCTCCCGTAGACCGGTACCGCCGCCCCGTTGATCACCGAGGCCGCCGGTGAGGCCAGGAAGTCGATGACGTCGGCGATCTCGCCCGGGGTGGGCCAGTCGACGTAGTTGGCGAACGGAACCACGTCGCGGAAGGCCGGGGTGTCGATCAGGGAGGGCAGGATCACGTTCGAGGTCACGGGGGAGTCGGTCACCTCTTCGGCAATGGTGCGGGCGAGGGCGATCACCCCGGCCTTGGAAACGTTGTACATCGCCTGACCCGCGGGCGGCTCCACCGCAGCGCGGCTGGCGATCATGATGATGCGCCCCCACTCCGCCTGGCGCAGGTGCGGCAGGGCGGCGCGAGCCGCGTTGAACGAGCTGCGCAGGTTGAGATCGATCATGCGGTCGAAGCGCACGTCGTCGGTCTGGTCGACGTCGCGTCCCCCGGCCCAACCACCGATGAGACAGGACAGGACGTTGATGCCGCCAAAGCGGGCGACGGTGTCGGCGATGAAGGCATTAACCGCGGCGCCGTCGGTGCAGTCGACCCGCTTGAGGAAGAGGCGGTCCTCGGAGATCCCGAGTTGCTCCTCGACCTCGTCGGCCTCACTAGGCACCAGGTAGGTGATGGCGAGGCGATGGCCCCGGTCGGCGAACCGCCGTGCCACCTCCTTGCCCAGGCCACCGGTGCCCCCGGTGATGACGCTGATGGCGCCTTCCACGACCACTCCTTCCCGCCGACTCATGGTAACGAAGGGTGGACTCGCCGGGTCCTCAGCCGGGGTACCGGGTGAACTCGATCCCGGTGCCGGCGAGCGTTTCGATCATCGCGGTGGCGTCGAGGGCGCCGTCCATGGTGCAGGCGCCGCGGGTCGACACCGCTCCGGTCACGACCAGGTGGGCCAGAGCGGTGGCGGGGAAGGCGGTGGTGCGCGCCAGGGCCGAGAACCTTCCGTCGTGGACGTCTTCGACCTGATAACCGGCGATGCGCCGCTCTCCGTTGCGTTCGGCGACGGCCCAGGCCCGGACCAGGACCAGGTCGGGGGCGCCGGCAGGCAGGTGCCGGCTCAGGGCCTCGAGCAGCACGGTGCGGGGGGCGGCGCCGCTGCCCGGCTGCGGGGTTTCGTCGAAGAGCCCGATCTCGAGCATGGCGCGGAAGCTGGCACAGTGGCCGGGGAAACGCAGCGTCTTGTAGTCGAGGTGGCGTACCCGGCCCTCCCAGCGCCGCGGCAGCGACGACGAACCGCCTGCGGTATGGAAGGCCTCCAATGGCCCCCAGCGCTCCCACGCCACCGCTTCGATCTCGGTCAGGGGCTCCACGGTGGCATAGCGGCCACCGCTCAGGATCTCGCAGGGCTCGGCGTACTCGTTGATGAGGCCCGCCGGATTGAAGGCCAGCTGATAGCCGAGGGCACCGGTGGGCGTGGCCGGGAGTGCCCCGACCCGCAGCCGCACCTCGTCGATCGGTCCTTCGCCCAACTCCGCCACGACACCGACGGCGAGCACGTCTGCCATGCCGGGGGCGAGGCCGCAGTCGGGGACCACGGCCACGTCGGCGCGCCGCGCCGCCTCGTCGAGCAGCAACTGCCGGGCGACGATGGTCGGGTTGCCCCCGAAGTCGAAGTAGTGGGTGGCGGTGGCGATCGCCGCCTCGGCGACGGCGACGCCGAGGGCGTAGGGCAGGGCGGACACGACCGCGTCGCGGTCGGCGAACAGGCGGCGCACCGCGATGTCATCGGTGGCGTCGACCGTGACCGCCTTTGCCCCCGACAGCGCGGCGGCGTTGGCCGCGGCCTCGCTCCTGGCGTCGGCGACGACCACCTCGTGGCCGCGCCGGGTCAGATCCCACGCCGCCGCGGTGCCGACGATCCCGGTGCCCAAGACTGCGATGCGTGCCATCGACTCAGGATAGGAAGTCGGCCAACCAGCGCCCCTCGGGGTGGGCCCGGACGGCGGCGAGATCGGTGGGCGTGTCGAGTTCCACGGCCAGCCCGACCCTGATGACCACGCGCGTCGAGCGACCCGCGGCGCGCCCGAGATGGCGGGCAAACGATGCCGGGCCGTAGGCAAACGGGAACGGGCCTGCGGCTGCGATCAGATTGGTGCCCCCATCCCGCGAGGGGGCGAGCACCACCTCTCCCGCGGCCACCGCTTCCGGGATGCCGGCGAGGTCGGACGCCGTGATCAGGGGAAGGTCGCCGTGGATCACCGCCCACGGTCCACCCGCGGCGGCTGCGATGCCGGCGCTGGCGGCGGCATCGAGACCTGAACCGGGGTCGGGCACCACCGGCACCCCCCGGACCCGGCTCCAGGCGATCACGTCGGTGGCCGACGACACCACCAGCGCGGTCCAGTCCGCGGCATGGCACGCCGTGATCACGCGCCCCGCTACTGCCGCCGCGATCTCGGCTCGGTCACCGGCGCTCATCTCTGCGGCGAGGCGGGTCTTGGCCGAGTCGAAGCCGCGGAGGGGGATCGCTGCGATCACTGGTGGCAGCCTAGGGGCGGGTATCGTGCCGCTCGATGGCTCGCAAGACCAAGATCATCGCCACGCTCGGCCCGGCCAGCGCCACCCCTGAAGTCATCGGTGCGATGATCACCGCCGGACTCGACGTCGCCAGGCTCAACTTCAGCCACGGCGATCACGCCTCGCATCGGAGGATGATCGAACTGGTGCGGGCCGCCGCCGGCGAGCGGGACCGTGCCGTCGCCATCCTTCAGGACATCCAGGGCCCCCGGATCCGGGTGGGGACCTTCCCCGACGGATCGGTCGATCTGGTCACCGGGTCCCGGGTGCGGCTCCTGCCCGGAGCGGGTGAAGGCGATGCCGGCCGGGTCTTCGTTCGGCAACTGGCGGCGATGCGTCTCAAGCCGGGGGATCGCGTCCTCTGTGCCGACGGGATGATCGTGCTGGCGGTGGTGTCTCCCGGCGAAGAGGTCATGGCCGAGGTGGTCACCGGGGGCCGCCTCGCCGATCACAAGGGTGTCGCCGTACCCGGGGTCGAGGTCCATCTGCCTGCCGTCACGTCCAAGGACAAGGCGGACCTCGCCTTCGGCCGGGAGATGGGGATCGATCTGGTGGCGGCGTCTTTCGTCACCAAGGGCGAGGACATCCGGCGGGTGCGCGCCGTGGCCGGGGACGTACCGGTGATCGCCAAGATCGAACGGGCCGAGGCCGTCACCAATCTCGGCGACATCCTGGCGGAGGCCGACGGAGCCATGGTGGCCCGGGGGGACCTGGGGGTGGAGCTCGGCTTCGAACCGCTGCCCCGCGTCCAAAAGGAGATCATCGCCCGCACCCACGACGCCGGCGGCATCTCGATAACGGCCACCGAGATGCTCGAGTCGATGGTCCAGTCACCACGGCCGACGCGCGCCGAGGTGACCGACGTGGCCAATGCGGTCCTGGACGGGTCGGATGCGGTGATGCTCTCGGCTGAGACCGCGGTGGGCAAGCACCCGGTGCGCACGATCGAGGTCATGGCCGGCATCTGCACCGAGGCGGAGCGCACCCC
>DNGH01000091.1 GCA_003486285.1 Actinomycetota bacterium | reverse complement strand
TCCGTACAAGCGATCCGACCGGGCGCTCAACCTTCGGTGATCGTGATGCTCTTGATCATTGGTGGATCGTGTGGTCGGTCTTGAGCCCCCGTCGGAAGCGCGGCGATGGCGTCCACGATCTCGAGGCCCGACGTCACCTTGCCGAAGATCGAATACTGATGGGGCAGGCCGTAGTCCTGGTGCATCATGAAGAACTGGCTGCCGTTGGTATTGGGGCCGGCGTTGGCCATCGCCATCGTGCCCCGGGTGTACTTGCCCTGCCCCTCGAGCTCGTCGCGGAACTTGTAGCCGGGGCCGCCCCGTCCGGTGCCGGTGGGGTCGCCACCCTGGATCATGAAGCCGGGGATCACCCGGTGGAACACCACGCCGTCGTAGAAGCCTTCGCCGGCGAGGAAGAGGAAGTTGTTCACGGTCTGGGGTGCCTCGGCGGCGAGAAACTCGACCGTGATGTCACCCAGGCTGGTGTGCAGTGTGGCGCCGTACCTGCCGTCCAGGTCGATGGTCAGATCAGGGGCGGACTGGTAGGTCTTGGCCACGGGGAGCGCCTTTCCGATTGGGTGCAGGGGGAGGGTAGGGGAAGTCTCCAGTCTTGAGGTCGCAGGTGTCCAGGTGTCCAGGTGTCAGGTATCAGGTGTCAGGTATCAGCCAGATACTCCGACGGGCGACGGGTAGCGGGTAGCAGGTGGCCTTCTTCAGGAATGACAAAACCGTCTTACGCGCCATTGCGGCGCGTAAGAACGAGGCAGCGCCGAGTACTACACGGATGGCATTGCCGCGTTGGGGCGGATCAGCCCAAGCGCTCGCCGGCGATGGCGTACATGCCGGCGGCGCCGGCGAGGCAGGTGGCCTTTAGAGCTGGCACCTTGGTGAGCATGTGCTCGGCATAGAAGGCGGCGACGGCGATCCGGTCGGCCAGATATGCCGGGTCGTATCCGGCAGCACCTTCGGCGGCGGCACGGGCTCCCCGGGCCAACGCCCACCCACCGAGGGTGTCACCCATCATCTTCAGGAACGGAGTGGCCCCGGCGAGCACGTCGTCGTACTGGCCGCCCATGAGCCATCCCCCGAAGGTCATCGCCACCTCGGCCGTGGCCTCGAACGCCGCGGTGAGGCGCTCTCCGATCGGCTTGAGGTCACCCTCGAGCGCTGCCGCCTCCGCCTGGATCATCTGGAGGAGGCGCTGCATCGCGGCGCCGCCCTCCATCGGCAGGCGGCGCATGGCGAGGTCCATGGCCTGGATGCCGTTGGTGCCCTCGTAGATCGGGGCGATGCGGGAGTCCCGCCACCACTGGGCGGCGCCGGTCTCCTCGACGTACCCCGACCCACCGTGGACCTGGATGCCCAGTGACGTCATCTCGACACCGAGATCGCTTGCCCAGGCCTTGCAGATCGGCGTGAGGATCGATGCCAGCGCCTCGCTCTCCTCGCTCACCTTGGGGTCGTCGTGGAAGCGGGCGACGTCGATGGCGGCCGCGGCGCAATAGAGCACGCCGCGCATCGCCTCGATGTTGGCCCGCATCGTCATCAGCATCCGGCGGACATCGGGATGCTCGACGATCGCCACGGGAGCCGGCGAACTGCCTCCGATGCGGCGGCCCTGGATGCGCTCGCGGGCGTAGGCCAGGGCCTGCTGGTAGGACCGCTCCGACATGGCGAGACCCTCGATGCCAACGGACAGCCGGGCCTCGTTCATCATCGTGAACATGTACTTCATGCCGTGCTGCTCTTCACCGATCAGGTAGCCGACGGCGCCTCCGGTGCTGTCCCCAAAGGACAGCACGCAGGTCGGGCTGGAGTGGATGCCCACCTTCTCCTCGATGGAGACACAGGTGATGTCGTTGCGCTCCCCGAGCGATCCGTCCGGGTTCACCAGGAACTTGGGGACTATGAAGCACGAGATCCCCTTGGTGCCCGGGGGGCCGTCGGGGGTCCGGGCCAGCACGATGTGGATGATGTTCTCGGTGAGGTCGTGCTCGCCCCAGGTGATGAAGATCTTGGTGCCGCTGATCCGGTAGGTGCCGTCACCCGCCGGGACCGCCTTGGTGACCAGGGCCCCGACGTCGGACCCGGCACCGGCTTCGGTGAGCAGCATCGTCCCGCTCCAGGCACCGGAGACCAGTTTGTCGAGGTAGATGGCCCGCTGTTCGTCGGACGAGTGCTTGGTCAGCATGTCGACCGTGCCGTGCGTGAGCATCGGGCAGAGCGAGAAGCCGAGGTCCGCCGACTTCATCATCTCCTGGATCGCCATGGCCGCCATCCAGGGAAGGCCGCCGCCGCCGATCTCCTCGGGGAACCCGGCCGCCGGCCAGCCCGCGTCCGTCCACTTGCCATAGGCCTCGCGATAGCCGGGGGGAGTGGTGACGGAGCCATCGGCATTGCGGACGCTGCCGATCTCGTCGCCGACGCGAGCGAGCGGGGCCACGACGTCCCCGACGAAGCGACCAGCCTCCTCCAGGATCCCGTCGAGGAGATCGCCGTCGATGTGGGCGAACCGGCCGATGCCGCCGAGGGTGTCGAGGCGAACGACCTGCTCGATGGCGAAGCGCATGTCTGTGACTGGGGCGCGATAAGCGGTCATAGGACAAGGGTAGGAGGGTTGCGGCGGTTTGGGCATGGGTCCAATGGCCATTGCCGGTGCAATCCGCGGCGGTCCGACCGGCGCCTCTCAGCCGGCGAGGCCCTCCACCACCGTCACCCCGGGCATGCGGGAGAACACCTCGGGGTCGAGGGTCACCTTCATCGCCCGGCTGCCGCCTCCGACGATGCAGCGGGGCAGCCGGGTGATGGCAGCATCGACGTAGGTGGGAAGCCCTGCGGGGACGCCAAAGGGGGTGACTCCGCCGATCTCCATGCCGGTCACCTCCCTGGTGAGTTCCGGCGAGGCGAATGAGAGCTTGCGCACGTCCATCAGCTCGCGCACCTTGTGGTTGACGTCGAGGCGGGTCGTGGCCAGTGCCAGGCAGAGCGAGTTGATCCCCTCGGGCTTCCTGGAGGCCACGAGGATCGCATTGGCCGACTCCTCCAGGGTGAACCCGTACCGGGCGCAGAACTCCGCCGTGTCGGCGAAGTCCGGATCGATGTCGAACGCCTCATAGGAGGCCTGGAGAGCGTCGAGGGCGGTGACGACGGCGGCTTCGATCCCGATGCGCATGAGTGCAAGTATCGCGAGGTCCGGGCAGGTGGAGTCGTTGAGCCGTGAGCCGTGAGCC
>DNGH01000217.1 GCA_003486285.1 Actinomycetota bacterium | reverse complement strand
TCCCGGTGGCCACCACCACTGTGGCGCCGGCAACCTCGACCACTTCGTCGACGACGACCTCATCGACGAGCACGACGACCTCTTCCACCTCGACGACCTCGACGAGCACCACGACCTCGACCACCTCCACGACGACGTCCTCGACCAGCACGACGTCGACCACGCTGCCGCCTACCACCACCACCTCGACCACGACGACCACGGTGCCGCCTACCACCACGACCTCCACGACCACCACGATGCCGCCCACCACCACCACCACCATCCCCGCGCCCAGTGGGGAGTGCGTGCTTCCCGCGCCGCTGCCCTCGACGGCCGGAGGCGACCTGGTGGTTCTCCATGAGCGCGCCACCGCGGCGATCGAGTCGCTCAATGAATTGATCGCGGCATTCGATCAGCCCGGCTGGGAATGGCCCGGACCGCTCGCCTTGGACCTGCTGCGCTCCCAGATCGATCTGTTCGCGCTCTCGGTGCTGCTCGACCATTGGTTCGACGACGCCGGGGGCACCCTCGACGGCGCCGGCCTGTGGACGCTTCCTCCCGATGCTCCCCTCGCTCCCGTGCTCGGCGCCCGCAACGCCGTGATCCACTTCGAGGCGGTGGTGCTGCCGGCGGTCCTGTCCGAGCCGACGTTGGATGCTGCCCGCGCCCGCTTCTTCGAGCTCGACGGCTGCGCCATCGCAGAGGCACTGGCCACGGGCATTGCTGGGTTGGCAGGAGGGGAGTCATGAGTCGGCGTCTGTCGCTCGCTCTGCTCGGTGTCCTCCTCGCCGGCGCGGCGTTGACCGCGTGCGGCGACGGTGCCGAGCCGTTGGGCGAGCGGGGGCCGGGCGCCAGCGTCGTCTCGCTCGACGGCGAGGAGACCACGACGACGACGACCCTCGGAGAGACCACCACCACGCTGGTGGCCGAGTCCTGCCACGCTCCGCAGCCGCCGCCTCCGGACTGGGGTGCCGACCTGGTGGCGGCGCACACCAAGACCGTGGACGTGCTGGCCTCGGCTGGAGTTCTGGAGGCAGCCATCGGCGCAGTGAGTGACTTCTCGGCTGGATGGCCGGAACAGGCTCCCGCGGGGGCTGCGCTCTACTGGTTCCAGGCGAAGCTGTATGACCTCATGGACCACCTCGAGGCGATGTTCGGAGATGCCGGTGCCACCTTTGTGGCACCGGCGGGATGGATTTTCGGCGGCGACCAGACCCTGGAACCACTCGCCGCACCGTGGGAAGCGGTGCTCTTCGAGTTCCAGGTGGTGCGACTCCCGGCACTTCTCACCGCCGGAAGCGCCGAGGAGGCTCAGGCGCTGCTCGATGCCGGGGCCTTGTGCGAGTTCGTGGACGGCTTCTCCGACGCCCTCGACCGGATCGCTGCCGAGGGCTAGACGCGGTTTCGATGAGGCACGCCGCGCTAACGGCAATCGGCCCCCTCTGTCGTTCAAGGGATCGGTGCGATCCGCCGATGTAGCCGGATGCGGATTCGAGTCTTCATCTCCGTGATCTCGATCGCCTTGGCCGCCTGCGGCGGTGGGGGCGATCCCGCGGTCCCGGCCGGGCAGGAGGGTGTCGGCGGCCCGCTCGAGGTTCTCGAGCGGGCCCAGGATGTGTCCGGTCAACTCGACTCGCGGGAGGCCGAGATGGAGCAGATGGTGGAGGACCTAGGGGGCTAGGCGGCGGCGCGATACTGGTCATGCCGGGGGCGCGGCTGCGCGCTACCAGGAGGTGCCGATGCGCCGATTGTCTGCTCTCGGGTTGGCGTTCTTCTTGCTTGCGATCGGTGGATCCTGCGCCGACGGCGGAGGCGGGCCGATCCCATTCACCATGAGTCTCAGCCCCGAGTTCATCCAGGGTGCCGTGTCCGGTGAGCCGACCGGGGTGCTGGTCACGATCGCCAACGAGACTGCCACCGACGATCCCGTGACGATCACCGCGACCGTAACGGGGGCCCTGGTGACGGTCGAACCGGCCGAGATCGCCCTCGGTGAGGTGGCCGAGGTATGGCTGACCGTGGACTCCGGCACCACCGACGGCACCGAACTTGATCTGGTGGTGACCGGGATGCGCGCCGACTACACGGTGAGCCTGACGCGTTCGTTCACCGCGTACGACTGGGAGGACGATCGCGGCGAGTACGCCGGCACCCTCTTCGGTCTGTTCCGGTCATGGCTGGAAGCGAACCACCCCGAGCTGGGGATCACCGGCGACACCGCGTTCGCGGGTTCGTTCGTCGCTCCCGGGCTGCTGGTGGTGAGTCACTACCTCTACCTGTCGGACGATTGGGAGATCGGGCTGTCCTGGCACGTGATGATCCCGCCCGACGATTGGGCCGAGATCTATCTGCGGCCTCGGGGTGAGGTGGCGCCGACCCTGGCCTTTCGCCTGTCGTCGCAGGCGGCGGCGGTGGATTCCCAGGCTCCAGGGGAGATCAGCGAGGTCCCGGCTCCGGTCGAGGTGACCCGTTAGACGACCGAACACATGTTCGATTAGGATGGGTTGCCCTTGGAACGGGCCTCCCTTCTCGCCGGCGCCCTGAGCGCACCCCGTGACCAGGTTGTCGCGCCCCTTGCCATTGCCCCCGAACCGGGACGGGTGCTCGGCCTGATCGGTGGCCCCGGCACCGGCTTGACCCGCCTTGCCCTCTCCCTGCTCGGGGCCAGTCCGGGGATGGTGGCGGTGGTGGACGTGCGCGGCTGGCTGTGCCCCGTGGCCGCCTGGGAGGCCGGGATCACCCCGGAGCGCCTGGTGGTGGTGCGCTGCCCCGAGCGCCGGGAATGGGCCCAGGTCACCGCCTCGATGATCGAGGGTTTCCCCCTGGTGTATGCCGAGGTCCCGGCGCATCCCGGCGATGCCGACCTGCGCCGCCTCGGCGCCCTGGCCCGGGCTCGCAACTCCGCCCTGATCCTCCGCCCGGTGTCGGGAGATCTGCCCGCCGGGGTGCTGCACCTCCGCCTCGAGGCCGAGGCGGTGCATTGGGAGGGGGTCGATCGGGGACACGGCTCTCTGCTGCGGCGGCGCCTCACCCTGCGCGCCAGTGGCAAGGGGGCCCGGGGCATCGAACAGTTCGTAGAGGTGGAGGACGATGGCTCGCACGCTCTGCGTGTGGTTCCCCGATTGGCCGCTGCGCCGCCCGGACTCGCCGCCGGATAGGCCCTGCCAGGTCGTCGATGCTGCGGGGACGGTGATCGCCGTCACCCCGGATGCGTTTGCCATGGGAGCCCGGGTGGGGATGCAGCGCGGCGACGCCGAGGCCCTGGCTCCGACTGCGGTCACCCTGGTATCGGATCCCGGCGCCGAGGCCGTCGCCTTCGAACCGGTCGCCGCCGCCATCGAGGCGGTGGTGCCATCGCTCGAGATGGCCGCTCCGGGATTGGCCTACCTGCCGGTGGCCGGGGCGGTGCGCTACTACCGCTCCGAAGCGGCGGTGATGACGCAGGTGACCGCGGCAGTCGCACGAGTCGCCACCGGGGGGCGGTTCGGCCTCGCCGATGGTCCCTTTGCCGCCCGGATGGCGGCGGAGCATGCCGTCACGGGGCCACTGATCGTCACCGACACCGCCGGGTTCCTCGCCGGGATCGACCTCGCCGCCCTCGGAGTGGAGGAGTTGGTCGCCACCTTCCGCTGGCTGGGGATCGGCACCCTCGGTGGTCTGGCGTCGCTGCCCCGGGCCGCGGTGGCCTCGCGCTTTGGCACTCCGGGGTTGGAGGCGCACCGTATCGCCAGCGGCGAGGACCGCCTGGTCCAGCCGCGGCACGTCACCGAAGCGGTGGTGGTCGAGGAGAGGTTCGACCCTCCTCTCGAGGACTTCGACCGCGCCGCCTTCGCCGCCAGGGCCCTCGCCGCGAGGCTGCTGGAGGCGGTCGCTCCCTCCGGGGCGATGCCGCATCGAGTCGAGGTCGAGGTGGAGGCGGCATCGGGGTCGGTGCGGGCCCGCACCTGGCGCAGTGCCCATCCCTTTGCCGAGGTCGAGTTGGCGGAACGGGTGCGCTGGCAGCTACGCGCCTGGATCGAAGCGGGCGGCGTGCCCGGGGGAGTGGTGCGGCTGCGTCTGGTCCCGGCAGACCTCTCCGATCGCGGCCGGCAGTTGCGCCTCGATGAGGACGCCGCCTCGGAGTTGGATGCCCGCCGCGCCCTGGGACGGGCGCAGGGGTTGGTCGGTCCCGATGCGGTGCTGCAGGCGGCCCCGCAGGGAGGTCGGGACCCCGAGGAGCGGGTGCGCTGGCACCGCTGGGGCGAGGCACCGGGGACGCCCGCGCTCGATCCCAAGGCGCCGTGGCCGGGACGGCTCCCCGCGCCCTCACCGAGCCTGGTGCCACCACAGCCCCGACCCTTCGAGGTGGAGTGGGATGCCGGGTTCCCGGTGCGGGTGCGGTTGGGGAGCCGCTGGGAGCCGGTGCTGGGCTGGGCCGGACCCTGGCGGCGGACCGGACGGTGGTGGGAGGGGGAGGCCGCCGCCGATCGCTATCAGGTGGTCACCTC
>DNGH01000222.1 GCA_003486285.1 Actinomycetota bacterium | reverse complement strand
CCACCGCCACCGCCACCGCTCCGGCTCCGGCGGCGGCGCCCGCCATCCCCGAAGGCGTTCGCACCCAGCGGCTCCTCACCGTGGTCAAGGCCAAGGCGATCCAGCAGGTCAAGAGGGAGCCCACGGACAAGGTGAACGTGTGGCCCCACCTGCTCGCCATCGAGTTCGTGGCCCTGCTGGTGGTGCTGGGGCTGCTGATCATCTTCTCGATCTTCCAGAACGCCCCGCTGCTCGAGCTGGCCAATCCCAATGCGCAGCCCAACCCGTCGAAGGCCCCGTGGTACTTCCTCGGACTGCAGGAGCTGCTGGTCTACTTCGATCCGCAGATCGCGGGAGTCCTCATCCCCGGCCTCGGGCTGGCCGGGATCGCGATCATCCCGTACATCGACCGCAACCGGTCGACGCGACCCGCCGATCGCAAGTTCGCGATCATGATGTTCACGTTCTTCGTGGTGGCGGCGGCCATCCTCACGATCATCGGCTCCTTCTACCGGGGCAAGGGCCTGAACTTCACCTTCCCCTGGCGTGACGGAATCTTCTTCGACCTATGAGCACGAACCAGATCCTCATCCTCGCCTTCGCAGCCATCGGGCTCGTCGGCGCCCTGGCCGTGGCGAGCGTCGCCCTGCGTCGCGGGACCGACACCGAGCCGATCACCGGCGTCACCGACCGCAAGGCCATGCGCCGCGACCGCAAGCGTCGCCGCGCCCAGGCCGCTCCCGAGATGCCGGCGGCCACGGCTCCGGACCACGACGAACCCGCGCCGATCGACCCGATCACCCAGCGCCAGGAGGTCGGCCCCGAGGAGTACGGGGTCACCCGGCGGCAGTTCTTCAACCGCGGCGTCGCCGGAATCTTCGGGCTCTTCATGGCACAGATGGGCATATTCAGCCTCGGCTTCATGTGGCCCCGGATCAAGGCCGGCGGCTTCGGTTCGAAGGTCGCCGCCGGCAAGGCCGAAGCCCTCGCCACCCAGGTGTTCCTTCCCGACGGCCGGGTCAGCCCGCTGTTCGTTCCCGCCGCCCAGGCCTATCTGGTGCCGTTCCAGGGCGACATGGCGGGGAGCAGCTTCGAGGGACTGCCGGTGGTCGCCGGCGGACTGATGGCTCTCTGGCAGCGGTGCGTGCACCTCGGCTGCCGGGTGCCGCAATGCGACGCCTCGCAGGGCTTCGAATGCCCCTGTCACTCGTCCAAGTACAACTACCACGGCGAGTACGAGGGCGGTCCGGCTCCGCGCAACCTCGACCGCTTCGTCGTCGAGGTGGACGACTCCGGGCAGTTCATCATCGACACCGGCCAGGTGCTCCAGACCTCGCGGGCCTCCAACAAGACCGCGGTGTACCCCCAGGGGCCGTCGTGCATCTAGCGGGGACGATCTGATGGGACTCGGTGCGGTAACGCTGCTGATCGTCGCAGTCGCCGTCATCGGCTGGCTCGCCTTCCTGCTGCGCAACACCAGGGTCCGCCATCGCGCCGACGTGCCGCCGCCGAACCTCACCCCGTACCTCACCGACGACGACCTCGAGGTGAAGCGCCTCGATCGGGTGCTGCTGTCGGCCCTGATCGCGGTGGCGGTGATCGCCATCGTGATGCCGATCTACTACTTGAACGAAGGCACCCGCCAGGCGGCGGCGACGGAGCACTACGCGGACGTCGCGGTGGAACGCGGTCACGAGTGGTTCATCGAGTACCAGTGCGGCAACTGCCACGGCGCCGACGGCGGCGGCGGCGGCGCCGTCTTCGTCGAGGCGCGTTCGGGCCTCAGCACCACTTGGGCGGCTCCCTCCATCGACGACGTGCTCTACCGCTACACCGTGGACGAAGCCCGCTACTGGATCGTGTACGGCCGGGCCGGCACCCCGATGCCTGCGTGGGGAGCCGAGGGTGGCGGCCCCCTCAACACCCAGCAGATCGACGAGTTGCTCGCCTACCTCGACAGCATTCAGATCCCCCAGTCCGAGGTGCTCGCCGCCGTCGACAAGCGGGTCGAGATCGAACTGACCCGCCTCGAGGGTGCCGACACCGCGGTGGCGGCGGCGGTCACAGGCCAGGAGGCTGCCATCGCCGCCCTGGAGGCCGTCCCCGGCCAGTACGAAGCGATCCGCGACCTGCCCCGGCGGCTCGAATCGCTGCTGAGCGACCCCGCCACCTGCACCGAGCGATCGGCGGCCCTGTTCTCCACGTCTTGTGACGGCACTGCAACTGACGTCGATCGCGACGGACTCTCCGATGCCGCCGAGATCAATCTCCCCGCGTTGGTGGGCCAGATCGTCGCATCGGCCCCGGTGTCCGACGCCCGCAATGCCATCGAGAAGCTCGAGTTCGATCCGAGCCTGGCGTTCACCACCTCGAGCGGAGCGACGCCGATTCCCGACCTCGACAGCGCCCAGTTGCTCCTCACCGACCTGGCGACGATCGAGCGGGATCTGCGCCTCACCGCCGGCAACCTCGATCTCCTGCTCGCCGCCGCTCAGGACGGCCTGACCGCCGTGGTGGCGGCCCGGGACGCCCGCCGCTACGCAGTCGACATCCCCGCCCTGGCCGCGGAGACCTTCGGCGGCGATGAGGCCCAGGCGGAGCGCGCCGTCGGTCTCTACAACGCCTATTGCGCCCGCTGCCACACCGCGGGGTATTCGGCCGGCATCGCCTTCACCCAAGAGGCGGGGTCCGGTGCCATGGGCCCTTCACTGCGGGAGGGTCGCTCGGTGGTGCAGTTTCCCAACATCGACGACCACTACGACTTCGTGGTCGGCGGATCCACCAACGGGGTCCAGTACGGGGTGAACGGCGTCGGGCGGGGATGGATGCCGGGGTTCGGCGCCATGCTCACCGAAGCGGACATCATGCTGATCGTGCAGTACGAGAGGACCCTGCCTTGATCCGCCGACTTCACCGCAACGAGTCCGGGCTCTCCACCCTCGAGTGGATCGGGGTCGCCCTCACCGCCCTGGTGCTGCTCTCGCTGATCCCTCAGTTCCGCGCTGCCATGGACGTGCTGTACGAGAACCTGGTGGGCAAGGACAAGGTGGCCGCCGATGGCACCCCGGCGCCCGGAGTGCTGGTGCGGGGGATCATCGTCGCCGTGAGTTCGATCGCGATCTTCTGGGGCAGCGTCTTCCTGATCAACTACACGAATCTGGGGCGCCGCCTCGCCTTCCTCACCACCGGGGCCGCCTTCTTCGGGTTCCTCGCCATCGTCGGGCTCCTCTACACCGTGTACGCCCCCCGCGGCATCCGTCCGACGCTGGTGGCCGGTCTCAATGCCTTCCAACTCCGCATCCTCCCCGGTGCGATGATGCTCGGCTCCCTGGTGCTCTTCGCCATGTTCGTGGCGGCGATGAGCCGGTACGAACAAGAGCAGAGTGAGTGAGCAGGTGCGCGGGAAGGTGTCAGGTGTCAGGTGTCAGGTATCAGGTAACAGG
>DNGH01000165.1 GCA_003486285.1 Actinomycetota bacterium | reverse complement strand
ACCGGAGTGGCGGGGGCGGTGGCCCGGGAGGCGGTGGCCCGCCTTGCCGGCATGGAGCCGGGCCGGCCGGTGGGTGGGGCGTACTACCTGTACCGGGTGCTGCGCAGCCTCGACCTCGAGGGGATGCGCGATCGCCTCGTCGAGGAACTGGCCCCCGGTCCGCAGGACTTCGAGCATCGCCTCGCCCAAGACGAGGCCGAGCGCCGTCTCGAGGAGTTCCGCGAGATGCTGCGCGCCGAGATCCATCGGCGCCTCGTCGCCGATCGCGGTGGCGAGGCGGTGGCCCGGACCCTGCGTCGTCCCCTCGTCGAGGACCTCGACCTGATCACCGCCACCCGCGACGACCTCGCCGCCATCGAGGCCGTGATCCACCCGCTGACCCGCAAGCTGGCGACCCGCCTCGCCCGGCGCCGCCGCCTGGGGAAGCAGGGGCGCCTCGACGTCCGGCGCACCGTGCGTCGCTCCCTGTCCACCGGAGGAGTGCCGGTGGATCCGCGGTTTCGCCGGCCCCGCCCCGGACGCCCCGAGATCGTGATCCTCGCCGACGTGTCGGGGTCCGTGGCGACCTTCGCCCGTTTCACCATGCAGGTGGTGTTCGCCCTGTCCGCTCAGTTCCGCAAAGTGCGCTCGTTTGCGTTCATCGACACCATCGACGAGGTCACCGACTTCTTCGGTCCCGGCGCCGACTTCACCGAGGCGATGCGTCGCATCGGCACCGAGGCCGGGGTGGTGTGGCTCGATGGGCACTCCGACTACGGCAACTCGTTCCGGAGCTTCACCGAGCGCTTCGCCGAGGCGGTCACGCCCAAGACCACCGTGATCGTGACCGGCGACGCTCGCAGCAACTACCACGACCCGAACGTGGCCGCCCTGCGCGACATCGCCACCGCCGCCCGGGCCGTGTACTGGCTCAACCCGGAGGCGGCACGGTATTGGGACACCGGCGACTCGGTCATGGGCGCCTTTGCCGCGGTCTGCGACGAGGTCCACGAGGTGCGGAACCTTCGTCAGTTGACCGGATTCGTGGAGCGGGTCGCCCTCCCGGTGTCACGCCCGGTGCGCCGCCTGGCCTGAGCGGGCGGGTCCGGCCCAACCCTCAAGATGCCTCTAGGGGCAGCCGATACCTTGGGAAAGCTAGGCAGCGAGGGCCCTTTGTCGTATCGCGTATTGGTAGTGGAGGACTCGGCAGTGATCCAGCGGCTCGTCGCCGTCTGCCTGCGTCCCGCCGGGGTGGAGGTGGAGACCCGGGATGACGGGCCCAGCGGCCTGGAGGCCGCGCTCACCACGGCACCCGACCTGATGATCCTCGACGTGGGCCTGCCCCGCATGGATGGCTGGGAGGTGCTCGAGCGGATTCGCTCCGACCCGCGCACCAGCAGGATGAAGGTGCTGGTCCTCACCGCCCATGCCCAGGAGGAGACCCGCGAGCGCGCCGATCGTGGTGGCGCCGACGCCTTCCTCACCAAGCCGTTTCGCCCGGATGATCTGCGCGCGGAGGTCTTGCGCCTGCTCGCCGACTCCACCGCCTCCTCAGCCACCGCCTAGGGCAGACCCCTTCCTCCGCCGGGTCCGTTGCGGTAGCGTCGCCTGCGGCGCGGCGCCAACCCTGCGATGTCGGCGCTGCTACTCACCCTCGCTCTGGCGCAGACCTGCCTCCTCGGGGCACCGGTCTCCGGTCCCGTGCTCGCGCCCTATGCCCCGGCCGGGCCCTATGGCGGCCACTGGGGCGTCGATCTGGGCGTCCCGGTCGGCACCGCGGTCCGGGCCTCGGCACCCGGGACGGTCACGTTTGCCGGCGACGTCGCCGGGATGCTCAGCGTCACCGTGAACCACGGGGGTGTGGTGCGGACCTCCTACTCGTATCTGAGTGCGATCCGGGTGGGCATCGGCGACCGGGTCGCCCGCGGCGCGGTGGTCGGCCTGTCGGGGATCGACCACGAACGCCCCGCGGTGCACTGGTCACTGCGCCTCGGCGATCGCTATCTCGATCCCGGCCTGGGTTGCCGGCTCGTCACCAGGCCCGGGTCCGGGGTGCGCCTTGCCGGGGCTCTCTGGACGGTGGCCTCCTATCCTCTGTTCCGTGCGGCGCGGCATCCTCGGCGGAACCTTCGATCCTCCTCACCTCGCCCATCTCATCGCCGGCGAGGCGGCCTACCGTCAGCTCGGGCTGGAGGTGGTGTCGTTCATCCCCGCCGGCGCACCGTGGCAGAAGGCCGACGACGGGGTCACCGCAGCCGGGCACCGCTGGGCCATGACCGCGCTGGCCACCGCCGGGGTGGACTACTTCGCCGCCGACGATCGTGAGGTCACCCGCGACGGCTGGACCTACACGATCGACACCCTCCTCGAGTTCGCCGATGACGAACTGGTCCTGATCCTCGGCGCCGACGCCGCCTCCCGGATCCCCACCTGGCACCGCTCCGCCGAGGTGATCGGGCGGGCGCAGGTCGCCGTCATGCCCCGTCCCGGTACCTCGCGGGCTGCAGTGCTCGCATCCGGGGTCGATGCCACGTGGCTGGAGGTGCCCGAGGTCGGGATCAGCGGGACCATGCTGCGGGAGCGGGTGCGGGCGGGCGGCAGCGTCCGCTTCTTCGTCCGCGAGGCGGTGTATCGGTACATCGAAGACAATGGCCTCTATGCGCCGTAAGTGGCTCGCCGCCGTCGGGCTGATGCTGGTGACCGGCGGCTCGGCC
>DNGH01000172.1 GCA_003486285.1 Actinomycetota bacterium | reverse complement strand
CCGGGTATCGGGTGCCGGGTATCGGGAGCCGTGAGCCGCGAGCCGTGAGCCTTGAGCCGTGAGCGGTCAGCGGTCAGCCAGAACCGGTCTGGGATGCCCGGCCGCTCGAATCGACTCTGGCTGATACCTGATACCTGACACCTATCCGAGCGGAAACCAGACCGTCACCACCGTGCCCTTGCCCGGGGCGGTGTCGAGGACGTACTCGCCGCCCACCGCCGCCACCCGCCGGGCGAGGTTGCGCAGTCCCAGTCCACCGTGCTCGGCGTCCGGGTCGAACCCGGCGCCGTCGTCGGCGATGTTCACCAACATCCGGGTTCCGTCGCACGCCACCCGGACGTCGATGGTGCGCGCCTGGGAGTGGCGCAGGGCATTGCTCACCGACTCCTTCACCACCGAGACGATGTGATCGCTGAGGGGCGCCTCCGGCGTGTCGGGAGGGCAGTCGACGTCGATGCCGACGTCGACCCCGTACGGCTCGGAGAGATCTGCCACCAGGCGGCGGATCTCGGTCGAGAGACTGGGCCGGGCCCACACTGGCGGACGCAGATCGAAGATGTAGCGGCGCAACGAGCCGATGGTCTCGTCGAGGCGGTCCACGGCATCGGTGATCCGGGTCCGGACGGTCTCGGCGTCGTGGCCGAGGTGCCCGACCGCGGTCTGCAGGCCGAGGCCGATGGCGAAGAGATCCTGGATGATCGAATCGTGGAGGTCGCGGGCGATGCGCTCCCGATCCTCCTGCAGCGCCGCCCGGCGCAGCCGCTCCTGCAGGCGCAGGGTGGCCACGGCGGCACCTGCGGTCACCGCGAGCAGTTCGAGGATGGTCTCGTCCTGCTCGGTGAACCCGCCGTCCTTCTCGGTGAGGTAGAGGTTCCCGAATACCCGGTCGCCGACCCGGACCGGAACCCCCAGAAAGGTGTGCATCTCGGGATGGTGCTCGGGGAAACCGACCGAATCGGGGTGGTGGGCGATCTCGTCGATGCGGACGGTCTTTCCCTGGCGGGTGATGGTGCCGAGCACACCGGTGCCGCGGGGGTAGTGCGAGATGCGCTTGATCTCCGCCTCATCCATCCCCACCGAGATGAAGTCGACGAGGGAGCCATGCTCACCCAGCACTCCGATCGCCCCGTACTTGGCCGCGGTGAGCTCGACGGCGGTGGCAACGGTGGCCCGTAACAAGGAGGAGAGGTCGGTCTGCGCGGCGACGCCGGCGGCGGCCTCGACGAGGCTTCGGATCCGCTGCGGGGTGAATTCGCTCACTCCGGCAGAGTCTATTACCGCAGCAGCGCGGGACCTTCGGCCCCCACCGCGAGGCTCTCTTGCGACCCGGCTGGATGCCCGGTCCGATTATCGTGAGCTAGTGAGCGAGACCCTGCGCGTCGAGTTGGTTGACGACCATGAGGTGGTCCGGCAGGGCGTCCGGGCCATGCTCGACGCCCAGCCCGACATCAAGGTGGTGGGCGAGGCGGGTTCCGTCGAGGAGGCCATCCGCCGGGTCGGATTCGACGATCCCCACATCGTGATCCTCGACGTACGGCTCCCCGACGGGAGCGGGGTGGAGGCGTGTCGTGAGATTCGTACCCGCTGGCCGCACATCAAGGTGCTGATGCTCACGTCGTTTGCCGACGACGAGGCGCTCTTCGCCTCGATCATGGCGGGCGCCTCGGGGTACGTGCTGAAGCAGATCCGGGGCAACGATCTCGTCGAGAGCGTCCGCAAGGTGGGCCGGGGCGAGTCGCTGCTCGACCCCGAGATGACCGATCGGGTCTTCCGCAGGATTCGCGGCGAGGAGGCGGACGATCCGCTGTTGTCCCGTCTGTCCAAGCAGGAGCGCAAGATCCTCGACTACATCGCCGCCGGGCTGACCAACCGTCAGATCGCCGAGGAGATGTTCCTCGCCGAGAAGACGGTCAAGAACTACGTGTCGAACGTGCTGGCCAAACTCGAGATGAGCCGGCGCAGCGAGGCCGCCGCCTACGCCGCCCGGATCGATGCCGAAAAGGAACATCGCTACCCGCCGGAGCAGTGGCCGCAATGAAGATCGTCGTTGGCGTCGACGACAGTCCTGTAGCGGTCGAGGCCCTCAGAACCGCCATCCGGTATGCCGAGAAGCTTGGTGCCGAGATCGATGCCGTGTTCGTGTCCCATGTGCCCGCCACGGTGCTGGCGGCGATGGGCGGGGTGCCGAGTGTCGGGGAGGAGTTCGCCGCAACCCAGCGAGAGCAGGTGTGGGCGCTGTTGCGACCGGTGATGGATGCCTCGCCGGTGACCGTGCACGGCATCGACCTCGAGGGGTACCCGCCCGACACACTGGTGGCCCATGCCGAGTCGGTCGGGGCCGAACTGATGGTCGTGGGCACCCGGGGCCGCGGCGAACTCGCCTCGCTGCTTCTCGGCAGCACCAGCCATCGGGTCGTCAACCACGCCCCGTGCAACGTTCTCGTCGTCCGCCACCAAGAGGAGTCGCCATGAAGGTCCGCGATCTGATGACCACCGATCCGGTCACCACGACTCCGGACATGCCGCTCAAGGAGGCGGCCCGGCTCATGGTGAAGCACAAGGTGAGCGGCCTGCCGGTGTTGCGCGATGGCAAGGTCGTCGGAATCGTCACGGAAGGCGACTTCCTCCGCCAGGAGGCGAACCGGGACCAGCCCTACCGCTTTGGCCTGCTCGACGCGTTGTTCGGCGACGAGCCGATGCCGCCGCCGTCGGCGGAGACCGTCGGCCAGGTGATGACCGAGCAGGTGCTCACGGTGACCCCCGAGGCCTCCCTCAGCGAGGCGGCCCGGATCATGGCCGGCCGCCGGGTAAAGCGGCTGCCGGTGATCGGCGCCGGCGGGATCCTGGTGGGAGTGATCAGCCGCGCCGACGTGGTCAACGCGTTCACCAAGCCCGACGAGGTCATCGAGGACGAGATCCGCGAGGACATCATCCGCCGGCTGCTGTTCCTCGAGCCGGACGCGCTCGACGTGGCAGTCAAGGACGGGGTGGTGGCGTTGTCGGGGCGCCTGGAGAATCGCACCGAGGCGCACCTGCTCGAGGAACTCACCCGCCGTCTCGACGGGGTGATCCGGGTGGAGAGCAGTCTGACCTACGAGGTCGACGACCACCGCATCGAGAAGATGTATCCGTTGTCGTAGGCGCTTTGCGCCTACGACAACGAGGTGTCAGGTCACAGGAATCCGGATCTGCCTGATACCTGACACCTGATACCTGACACCTGATCCCTCGATCTAGATTCCTTCCGTGCTGCGCATCACCTCTCACGACGGCCTCTCCCTCGCTGCCGAGGAGCGTGGGTCGGGGGTGTCTGCGCTTCTCGTCCATGCCAATGGATTCTGCAAGGAGATGTGGCGGCCGGTGGCGGATCGGGTCCAGGGCATTCGGGCCGTCGCCGTGGATCAGCGAGGGCATGGGGACTCCGCGGCCGGACCCTTCCCGTTCGATTGGTGGGACCTGGGGGGCGACGTCGATGGCTGGGCGGCGGCACTGCCCTTCCCGCGGATCGGGGTGGGGCATTCGTCGGGGGGAGCCGCCCTGGTGATGGGGGAGATCCTCGCCCCCGGGACGTGGAACCACCTCGTTCTCGTGGAGCCGATCATCTATCCGGGCCCGTTCGAACGGGCCGAGAGCCATCCGCTCGTCACCGGGGCCCTGCGGCGGCGGGTTTCCTTCGCCTCACGCGCCGACACCCGCGCCGCGTATGCGGGTCGCGGTCCCTTTGCGGGTTGGACCGCGGAGGCTCTCGACCTGTACATCGAATACGGCTTTCGCGACGGTCCCGGTGGAGAGCGCCATCTGGCCTGCGCCCCGGCGACCGAGGCGGAGTACTACCGGATGGCCACGGCGCACGGTGCCTGGGAGCGCCTCGGCGAGGTCGCCTGTCCGGTGACGTTGTTGGCGGGGGAGCACTCCGACAGCCATCCTCCCGACTTCGCCGCCCGGCTCACCTCGCGGTTTCGCCACGGCACCCTGATCACCGTGCCCGGCGCCGGCCACTTCATCCCGATGGAGCGGCCGGCGGAGGTGGCGGATGTCGTCGCGCAAGTGAGGCAAGCCTTGAGCCTTGAGCCTTGAGTTGAGAGTTCAGAGTTCAGAGTTCAGACTTGAGCTCACGGCTCACGGCTCACGGCTGCTTACCATCCCCCCATGCTCCTGCCGCGCCCGGTGCTTGCCGAACTGGAGCTGCGCCTTGGGGTCCCGGCGCGGGGGCTGCGGGTGGTCGAGGTTCCGGTCGATCTCGATCCGCTCGATCTGGTTCGCGCCGGCGCCGCGGCCTTTGGATTCGCCGGGTTCTTCGCCTCGCCGGAGGGGCGGGAGATCGGTGCGATCGGGGCCGCCCGGCGCTTCACTGCCTCCGGCCCGCATCGCCTCGGGGAACTCGATGGTGCCCTGCCCGGACTCGATCCGTCGCTGCCGATACTGGTGGGGTTTGCCTTCGCCGACGAGGCGCCCCCGGCCGGGGGATGGGCCGGATTCGCCGCAGCCGCGGCCGTGGTTCCCGAGGTGGCAGTGGTGCGTGCCGGAGGACGCGCCCGGCTGGTGGTGACCGTGCCGCCCGGCTCCGATGGCGGCGGCGTCCTGACCCTTCTCTCCGGACTGGAGCGCCCCCACGCGGTTCCAGATACCGGAGATGGCGATGAGGGGGTGGAGGCGCATCCTCTCCCGGCCGACTACGTCGGTGCGGTGGACGAGGCGGTCGGGGCGATCCGGTCGGGGCTGGTGTCCAAGGTGGTGCTGGCGCGATCGGTGATGGTGCGCCGCGGCTTCCCGATCGACGCCTTCGAGGTGGTGGCGCGGTTGCGTGCCGCCCAACCGTCGTCGTGGGTCTTTGGATGGCAGGAGGGCGAGGCGGTCCTGGTGGGGGCGAGCCCGGAGCTGCTGGTCGCCCGCAGTGGGGAGCACGTGCACCTCAGCCCGCTCGCCGGCTCGGCTCCGCGCAGCCCCGATCCCGAACAGGACCGCCGTATCGGCGAGTCCCTGCTGGCCAGCGCCAAGGACCGTGAGGAGCACGAGATGGTCGTCATCGACGCCATGGCGCGGTTGGAGCCACTGGTGAGCGGTCTGTACCGATCGCCGACTCCGCAACTGCACCGGCTTCCTACCGTGCAGCACCTGGCGACGCCGATCTCGGGGACCACCCGGGCGCGTCTCCTCGAACTCGCCGAGGCGCTGCATCCGACGGCCGCCGTCGGCGGCTACCCGCGGGGAGCGGCCCTGCGACTGATCGGCCGTCTCGAGCAGATCGAACGCGGCTGGTACGCCGGTGGCATCGGCTGGACGGATGCGGCGGGGGATGGGGAGATCGCGGTGGCGCTGCGCTGCGCCCTGTTGCGCGGCGAGGTCGCCGTCGCCTACGCGGGGTGCGGCATCGTCGCCGACAGTCTCCCCGCCGCAGAACTCGAGGAGACCCGGCTCAAACTGCGCCCGATGCTGGAGGCGCTCAGCTAGCTCTGAGCGGTCAGCGGTCAGC
>DNGH01000253.1 GCA_003486285.1 Actinomycetota bacterium | reverse complement strand
CTACTCTCTCCAACTACCCTCGCTCCGCCATGTTCCCCCCGATCCGCACCGCCCGCCTTCTGATCCGTCCGGTGCGCCTCGACGATGCCGCGGAGTTGTGGCGGCGGCGCAACCAGCCCGAGGTGGCGCGGTATCAGAACTGGGTGCTGCCGTACTCCCGGGAGAGCGCCAATGAGTTGGTGCGGTCGGCGATGGCCATGGACGGGCCGGTCAACGACGAGTGGTGGATGGCCACCATCGCCGACCCGGAATCGGACGAGGTGTACGGCGACCTCGTGGTGCACCTCGGGTGGGATTCGCGCAGCGCCGAGATCGGATACACCCTGGCCCGGGAGCACTGGGGGAAGGGGTACGCCCGCGAAGCCACCTCCGCCCTGGTGGCGTACCTCTTCGGCACCGTCGGTGTGACCCGGGTGTTCGGGATGCTGCATCCCGACAACACCGCGTCGGCGATGGTCCTGGAGCGGCTCGGGATGCTCTTCGAGGGGCACACCCGTGCGTCGTTCTGGGTGGGAGACGAGGTCTCCGACGACTGGTACTACGGCATGACCCGGGCCGACTGGGAGGCGTGGCGGGATCGCCCCCGCACCCCACCCACCACGGTGCGCCTGGTGGAGATCACCGCCGACAACCTGCGCACCGTCCTCGACCTGCGTACCCACAAGACCCAGGAGTCGATGGTGGCTCCGGTGGTGCGGTCGCTGGCCCAGGCCCTGATCCCACCGATCGGGCGCGGCGGCGCGGTGGCGGTGCCGTGGTACCGGGCGATCGAGGCCGATGGGGTGATCGCCGGGTTCGTGATGGTGGCGCTCCCCAGCGAGGCCCGTCCCGACCCCTACCTGTGGCGCCTTCTGATCGACCGACGGCACCAGCACCGCGGCATCGGCAGCCGCGCCCTCGATCTGGTGGAGGCCGAGATGCACTCCCACGGCGCCAGGGCAATCGGAGTCAGCTACGTCGTCGGCAAGGGCGCACCCGCCCCGTTCTACGAGGCGCGGGGCTACGAGCCCACCGGTGAGGTCAGCGACGGCGAGACCGTGGCGCGCAAGGTGCTCGAGTAGGGCGGCCGACCGGTCAGATCCAGCCGGTGCCGGGCGTCTTGCGCGGCTGGCTGGTCGCCATCATCAGGCCGAGGACGCCGACGATGCCGCCCCCACCGACTCCGAGAAGCCCCCAGTCGATGTAGGCGACCTCGGGTCCGGGGCCGGTGAGCGCGATGCTCAGGACGTCCACCACCCCCACCCCGAGTGCCAGGAGGCCGCCGAGCAGCAGGACGCCGCGAGTCGCCCCGCGCGCCCCGCTCCGGCTCAGCAGCACTCCGAGTCCGAAGAGGGCGACGACGGCCGCCGCCCACAGCACGGTGCGTCCGGGGAAGAACGGGCTGAAGTCGGGGCCGAAGAAGTGCTCGACGTACCACTGCTCGGATCCGGTGGCTGCCTGGTGGAGGTCCCATCCGCTCACCGACTCGCCGGATCCGGTGATCCACGGTCCCCACACCATGCCCGCCATCACCCCGGCGCCGACCAGGGCGAGGAACCCGCCCACGGCCCGGGCCGTGGAACCCGTGGTCGCTTGAGCCATGTCGCCCGCCTTCGTGCCAGAGGACGCCCCGCGAGGGCGCGTCCCCTAGTCGTCGGCGGCGGGGTTCCGAATCTTGAGCCGGGCCCCTGGTCCCTCGAGGCGTCTGGAAGCTTCCGGGAGCCTGCCGGAACCCCGCGAAGTGATCATGAAATGGCATGACTCCAACGGAGTCGTCGCGTATTCTGATTGCGTCGAACGGAGATGAGTCGATGGAGCGAGGGCGCGGGCAGCGTTCACTGATTGCCCTGATGGTGGCCGCCACCGCCGCGCTCCTCACCTTCTACCTGATGGACCTGACCGGCTGGGCGCCGGGGGATCCTGCAGCCGACTCCAGGAGCCAGGCGATTCTCGGGGCCGTGGTCGTGGGCTTGGCGGTGGCGGTTCCGCGGCTGCTCTGGATCTGGTCACGCCCCGATACCGACGTCGCCGCCCGCCGGGACTCTCGACTGTTGCGCCAGTTCAACACCGAGGTCCATCACGATCACCGTCACGACTCGGACCGAGACCAGTTCTGAGCGCGGGCCGCTCTAGCGGAACAGCCGCGCCAGCACGTCCTCGCCGTCGGCGGTGCCTTCCTTGATCAGGCTGGTGAAGCCGTTGGCCGGGTCGGCCACCAACTGATCGGCCCGCTCCGCCACCATGGCATCGAGGTCGGTGCACTCCAGGGTCTGGGCCGCGGTGCCGATCTCGTCGCCACGGGCCGCGATCGCCTCGAACTCCGGGGTCATCACCCCGGACATCACGTCGGAGGCCTCCGTGGGGGACATCGCCTCGAACTCGTCGATCACATCCTGGACGAGGGCGATGGTGGCATCGGCCACGGCATCGCAGTCGTCGAGCGCCGCGGCATCGCCGTCGCCGCAGGCGGCGGCGATCATCACCATGGCCACGAGCAATCCAATGAGCTTCTTCATCCGGGTCTCTCCTGATTGGTCCGCCGAAGGTATTCCGGCGCCCCGCCGACGAAAAGTCGAAATGGAAGCGACACCGGGTCGGAACGACTCGCCCGCGGCGCCCGCGGCCCCGACATCGCGTAGTCTCTCTCTCCCCGACCTCGAACCAGCCCCAAGTAGACTCTGCCCATGGCGAACATCGTGCGAGCCGCCCTCATCCAGGCGGAATGGACCGGCGACAAGGACTCGATGCTGGAGAAGCACGTCGCGCTCGCCCGCAAGGCCGCCAAGGATGGCGCCAAGGTGCTCTGCTTCCAGGAGCTGTTCTACGGCCCCTACTTCTGCCAGGTGCAGGAGAACGAGTACTTCTCCTACACCGAGCCGATCCCCGATGGCCCCACCACCAAGCTGATGCAGGACCTCGCCAAGGAGACCGGCATGGTGCTGGTGGTCCCGATGTTCGAGGTCGAGCAGGAGGGGATCTACTACAACACCGCGGCGGTGATCGACGCCGACGGCAGGTACCTGGGCAAGTACCGCAAGACCCACATCCCCCACGTCAAGGGGTTCTGGGAGAAGTTCTACTTCCGTCCCGGCAACCTCGGGTACCCGATCTTCGACACCGCGGTGGGACGCATCGGGGTCTACATCTGTTACGACCGCCACTTCCCCGAGGGGTGGCGCGCCCTGGGCCTGGCCGGCGCCAAGATCATCTTCAACCCGTCTGCCACCAGCCGCGGCCTTTCTATGTACCTGTGGAACCTGGAGCAACCCGCCGCCGCGGTCGCCAACGAGGTCTACATCGGGGCGATCAACCGCGTCGGCAAGGAACCGCTCGGCGACAACGACTTCTACGGCTCGTCCTACTTCGTCAACCCGCGCGGCCAGATCGTCGGCGAGGCGGCCGGCGACAAGAAGGACGAGGTCATCGTGCGCGACCTCGACCTGGACCTGATCGAAGAGGTCCGCCAGCAGTGGGCCTTCTACCGCGACCGCAGGCCGGACGCCTACGGGCCGCTGGTGGAGGCCTGAGGAAGTCGCCAGTCGCC
>DNGH01000239.1 GCA_003486285.1 Actinomycetota bacterium | reverse complement strand
CCTTGAGCTGTGAGCCTTGAGCCAGATCCTGACTCTGGCTCTGGCTCTGGCTCATGGCTCATGGCTCACGGCTTGGTGCTCCGCTCACCGCCGAGTAGGAAGCAAGACGACGACCAGTACCCTCTCGCCCCATGGAACACACCTTTGTGATGGTCAAGCCCGATGGGGTGCGCCGGGGTCTCGTCGGTGAGGTGATCGGCCGCCTGGAGCGCAAGGGTCTGATCCTGGAGCGGATGCGCCTGCTCACCATCGACGCCGACCTGGCGGGCCGCCACTATGGCGAGCATCGGGCCAAGCCGTTCTTCGGCGAGCTGGTGGCCTTCATCACTAGCGGCCCCGTGGTGGCCATGGAGTGGTCCGGCCCCAAGGCGGTGGCGATCGTGCGCACCCTGATGGGTCCCACCAACCCCGCCGACGCGCCACCGGGCACCCTGCGCGGCGACTTCGGCACGATCATCACCGAGAACATCGTCCACGGCTCGGATTCGCCCGAGAGCGCAGCCCGGGAGCTGGGCCTGTTCTTTGACTAGGCGCTAGGCACTAGGCACTAGGCACTAGCCGGACCGGAGGCGGCGAGGAAGGGGCGAGGGGCGAGGGTCCTGTGCGATTCCCGCAACCGGGGATGATGCTGGGGGACTGGAGGCTGGAGACCGGGGACGATGCTGGGGACTGGCGACTGGCGCCTGGGGACTTCCTAGCCGGCAGCTCAGAATGCGGGCAAATCCCTGCTAGCCGGGGGCCGGCGGTACACTCCCTGCGCAACCCACCCTCGGATTCGACAATGGTCACAAACCTGGCGTCGCTGGCCACCCGCGACATGGCAATCGACCTCGGCACCGCCAACACGCTCGTGTACGTGCGGGGCCAGGGGATCGTCCTCAATGAGCCGTCCGTGGTGGCCATCAATACCCGGGACAACCGGGCCCTGGCAGTGGGACTCGAGGCCAAGCGGATGATCGGGCGCACCCCCTCCCACATCCAGGCGATCCGCCCCCTCCGCGACGGGGTCATCGCCGACTTCGACATCACCGAGAAGATGCTGCGGTACTTCATCAAGAAGGTGCAGCCCCGGCGTTGGGCCCGGCCCCGGATCATCATCTGTGTCCCCTCCGGCATCACCGGGGTGGAGCGCCGCGCCGTCGAGGAAGCCGCCTATCACGCCGGAGCCCGCCGCGCCTACACCATCGAGGAGCCGATGGCTGCCGCCATCGGAGTCGGTCTTCCGGTCCACGAGCCGACGGGCTCGGTGATCATGGACATCGGGGGTGGCACCACCGAGGTGGCCGTGATCTCCATGGGAGGCATCGTGGTCTCGCGCAGCGCCCGCATCGCCGGCGACGAACTGGACGAGAGCATCGTCAACTGGGTGAAGAAGGAGTACAACCTACTGCTCGGCGATCGCACCGCCGAGCAACTCAAGATGGCGATCGGTTCGGCATGGCCCTTCAGCGACGAGCCCAGTGCCGAGATCCGTGGGCGCGACCTGGTCACCGGGCTCCCCAAGACGGTGGTCATCACCGCCGCCGAGGTGCGCGAGGCGATCGAGGAGCCTGTGGCCGGCATGATCGACGCCGTCAAGTACTGCCTCGACAAGACGCCGCCGGAGTTGTCGGCGGATGTGATGGAGCGGGGGATCGTGATCACCGGAGGGGGCGCACTCCTTCGCGGCCTGGACGTTCGGATCGCCAACGAGACCGGAACCCCCGTCGTCACCGCCGACAACCCGCTGCACTCCGTGGTTCTCGGGTCCGGCGCCTGCCTGGAGGACTTCGACACCCTTCAGGAAGTGCTGACGACGACGGCGGGGAACCTCTGACGGAGGGCCGCTGATGTGGCGGCCGAGCAACGTCGACCGGCCCACCGGGATCTTCATCGGGCTTGTCGTGATCTCACTCGTCCTGATCACCCTGGACCTGCGTGCTCAGGGGGAGGGGCTCGGCTCGACCCTGCGTGACGGCACCCAGGCGCTGTTCTCTCCGCTCCAGGAGGCGTTCGTGACGGTGGGCCGGCCGATCGCCGACCTCCTGGAGAGTGCCAGCGACCTCTTCAGCCTGCGCGACGAAAACCGGCGCCTGCGCGAGGAGGTCGCCAGCCTCGAGGCCGAGATCCAGGCCACCGAGAGCATCCGCATCCGGGTCCGCGAGCTCGAGGCACTGCTGGGGGTCGACGCCCCTGAGGAGATCGACACGATTGCTGCGCGGGTGCTGGCCATCGGGGTGTCCGAGTTCGACCACCTCCGGGTCATCGACAAGGGCAGTAGCGATGGCATCGGCCTCGACATGCCCGTCCGCGACGAGGGGGGCCTCGTGGGACGGGTGGTCGCGGTCACCGCCAATGTGGCCAGGGTGATGCTCATCACCGACCCCACGATGGTCATCGCGGTTCGCGTCGAACGCACCGGGGAGACCGGCGTCCTGCGCGGGCGGGGGAGTGGCCCGATGGGATTCGAGATGTTCGACCGCGACGCCGCGGTGATCGTCGGGGACGTCCTGGTGAGCGCCGATGGGCGGTTCCCCGCCGGAATCCCGGTTGCGGTCGTGCGCGAGTCGGCACGGTCAGAGGTCGGTTACCGTTTGCTGACCACCGCCGATCCTGCCGCCGGGATCACTCGCATCGACTTCGTCAAGATCCTGCTGTGGACTCGCGACGACGCCGTGGTGGAAGGATTCGAGGGTGGGGATCGGCTTCCCACGCCGGTCCCGCTGGACCCGGCAGGGCCCACCGAAGGGGAGACCGAGCTGGCACC
>DNGH01000122.1 GCA_003486285.1 Actinomycetota bacterium | reverse complement strand
GGGGCGCCGGCACGGGGGCGCACCGAGTACACCGACGCGATCGTCTTGCCCCCGACGTTCTGGTTGTGGTCGATGAACACCTTGCCGGCGCGGCGGGGGATGTCCCACTCCATCGTGGCGAGGCCGGGATCGGCCGCGACCACCAGACGGCCCACCGCCTCGACGAAGTGCCGCACCCGCTCGTAGGGATGCACCGGGTCGAGCGGCACGTAGATGTGGAGACCCGTCGCCCCCGAGGTCTTGGGATAACCGGCGAGGCCCAGGCGTTCCAGTGCCACCCGGATCACCTCGGCGGCGGTCACCACCTGATCCCAGGTGGCGCCGTCGGCGGGATCGAGGTCGAAGATGGCGAAGTCCGGTGTGGTCGCCGTCGCCACCCGGCTCAGCCAGGGATGGATCTCGATGGCGCCGAGGTTGACGATCCAGAGCAGCGACGACACCTCGGGAGCGGTGACGAAGTCGATGACGTCGCCACGATGCCCCGACCACAGGGGCGCCGTGGGGAGCCACTCCGGCTTGTGCGACGGCGCCTGCTTCTCGTAGAACCAGTCGCCATCGGCGCCGTCGGGAAAACGGGCGAGGACGATGGCGCGGTCGCGGAGGTGGGGAAGCAGCACCGGCGCCACCGAGTGGTAGTAGGCGACCAGGTCGCCCTTGGTCTCGCCGCCGGGAAAGAACGGCTTGTCGGGATTGCTGAGACGCACCTGACGCTCCAACCCGACGGGCACCCAGCCATCGCCCTCGGCGACGATGCGCAGATCCTGCGGAAAGGCCACCCGACCCGAAGCGAGCGGACGGGTCTGGTCCGGCGCGGGAGCCTGCGGCTGCACGAACGACCGCGCCGCCTCGAGTTCCTCCTGGATGGCGATGTGGCTCGACTTCTCCCGCGCCTCGCTGATCAGCGTGAGCCGCATCCCCGCCTCCGCCGCGGCTTCGACGAGGGGACCGACCCGCAGCGTCCCCTTGCCGTAGGGGAGGTGGCGGACCTCGCCGCCGTGCCCGAACTCGTTGTCGGTGAACTGGCAGTGCAGCGGATCGAGGGTCCATCCCGGGAACCGGTCGCGCAGGAACCCGAACACCCCGAGGAAGGCGTCCTTGCTGGTGAGGGCGCCGCCCGACATGGCGTGCACGTGGGCCCAGTCCACCACGGGATGGACGAAGGAGAACTTCTCGGCGATCAGGGCGATGTCACCGAGCGTGCCAAAGGCGCGGTCCGTGCCGCTCACTTCGAGCCCCAGCGCCACCCCGAGGTGCCGTACCTTCGGTTCGATGATCTCGAGGCTCTCCTCGGCGAGGCGATGCAGCTGCTCCGGGGTCCGCCTCTTGACGTACCCGGTGTGGGCCACGATCACCCGCGAGCCAAAGGCGTGGCCGAGCTTCATCGTGTGCTCGAGCGCGGAGCGGGTCAGCTTTGCCTTCTCCGGATCGTCGGAGGTGAGGATGGCGAAGTACGGGGCGTGGATCGAGATCGCCACTCCCCGCTCGGCTGCGAGGCGGCCGAACGCCTCGCAGCGCTTCTCCTTCCACGGGAACCCCGAGGTGAAGGCGAACTCGAAGGCCGTCTGCCCGCGCCCCACCAGCGCATCGAGGAACGCGGCGTCGTCACCATCGGGGGGCAGACCGGAGACGCCAAAGCGGATCACGGGGCGAGGGTATCGGGTGCCGGGTGCCGGGTGCCAGGTACCGGGTGCCGGGTGCCGGGCGCCGGGTTCGGCTGTCGGCTGGGCTTATCCTCGCTCCATGTCCCGTCGATCCGCCGATGTCGTGATTGCGGGGGCCGGGATCGCCGGAGTGGCGACTGCCTACTTCCTCGCGGTCCGCTCCGGGGTGGCGCGCGTCGTGCTGTGCGATCCCCTACCGCCACTCACCCTCACCTCGGACAAGTCGACCGAGTGCTACCGCAACCTGTGGCCCAACCAGCCGATGGTTCGCCTGGTCAATCGGTCGATCGACCTCCTCGAGGAACTTGCCGGCGAAAGCGGCAACGCCTTCGGGATGAACCGCCGCGGTTACCTGTACGCCACCGCCTCGCCAGAGCGACTCGCCGCGTTGCAGGCGGGGGCCGAACGCGCCGCGGAGTTCGGGTCGGGACCGATGCGGGTGCATCGCGGCGAGGCCGGCGATCCCCCGTACTCTCCGGCTGCGGCGGATGAGTGGGAGGCCGCTCCGACCGGCACCGACCTGATCACCGATCAGGCACTGCTGCAGCGCCAGTTTCCCGGGATCAGCGAGAAGACGGTGGGCGCCCTCCACGTGCGCCGTGCCGGGTTCCTCTCCGCTCAACAACTCGGGGCTTATCTGCTCGATCGCGCCCGCACCGCCGGGGTCACCTTGCTTCCTCGCCGCGTCGTCGCGGTGAGGACCGCAGGCAAGGTGACCGGCGTCACCCTCGACGACGCCACCGCCATCGACTGTGGTGCCTTCGTCGACGCCGCCGGCCCGATGCTCGCCCCGGTGGCCGGTCTGCTCGGCGAGTCGCTGCCGGTGCACTCCGAGGTGCATCTCAAGGTCGGGTTCCGCGACACGCTCGGCGTCTTCCCCCGCGACGCCGGACTGCTCATCTGGCACGACCCGCAGCGTCTCGACTGGTCGATGGAGGAGCGCGAGCACCTCGCCGCCGCAGATCGTCACGACCTGCTCGGAGAGATGCCGAGCGCCTGCCACGGCCGTCCCGAAGGAGGCACCGGCTCGCCGTGGGTGCTGGCGCTGTGGGAGTACCACCGCCAGGTGCTCGAGCCGGTATGGCCGCTCCCGGTCGATCCGCTCTACGGCGAGGTCGTCATTCGGGGACTGGCGGCGATGTTCCCGGCGATGGCGCGTTACCTCGACCACATGCCGCAGCAGGTCGTCGACGGCGGGTACTACACCAAGACCGTGGAGAACCGGCCCCTGGCCGGGCCACTGCAGACCGCGGGCGCGTTCGTCATCGGGGCCCTGTCCGGGTTCGGCATCATGGCGGCCTGCGGGCTCGCCGAACTCGGCGCCGCCCATGTCACCGGCGATCCGCTTCCCGAGCACGCTGCCGCCTTTACGCTCGCCCGCTATGACGACCCGGCGTACCAGCGCGAGTTGGCCACGCTGACGGAGACGGGGCAGATTTAGGAGCGCCGGCAAGGGTCGCGGCAGACCAATCGCGTAGGATCTCAAGATGGAGAATCGCCACGTCCGGAGCTTCTCCGAGCCGGACGACATGGTCCGTTGGAACGGCCTCATCACGCAACGGCTGTCGCTCGGAGCCCATTCGGTGTCTCTGGCGGTCCACGAACCCGGATGGAGGTGGTCCACCAGCGCCGGCGAGCTCGGCGCCCCCGAGTCGTGCCCGACCCATCACGTCGGATATGCCCTGGAGGGCTCGATCCATGTCGTCCTCACCGACGGCACGGAGTTCGATGTCGCCGCCGGGGACGTGTTCGACATACCTCCGGGGCACGATGCCTGGGTGGTCGGAGACACCCCATATCGCGCCATCGACTGGGTAGGAGCCCGGAGCTGGCTGGCGAACCGGACGGACCGGTCGGCGATGATCGCCACCATCCTCTTCACCGACGTGGTCGATTCATCGGGAGAGGCGCGGCGTCGCGGCGACCTGCAATGGACCGATCTCAACGCCACGCTGGCCGAGAGAACGCGTGACGTGGTCGTGGAGTACGGCGGCCAGGTGGTGAAGTCCACCGGCGACGGCACTCTGGCCGTCTTCGACGGCGCCGGACGGGCGATCCGGTGCGGACTGGAACTCGCCGCTCTCGCCCCACATCTCGGACTGACGATTCGGGTGGGCATCCACACCGGTGAAGTGGAGACCCTCTCGGGCGACATCCACGGCATCAGCGTGCACGAGGCGGCGCGGATTCTGGGCTCGGCTGGGCCTGGCGAGGTACTCATATCCGAGGTAACTCGCGCCATCGCCGGCGACGGGGATCTCGTGTATGTCGACCGCGGCGCCCACGACCTCAAAGGGATCGGCGCCCGTCGTCTCTACCTGGCCACAGGCAAATCGAACTGAAGATCACGGTCCGTTGCCCGTGAACCGTGGTTATCGCGCCGACAGCGGCGAGAGCATCGCCGAGGAGGTGGCAGTGCTCACCGGCTTCGGGGACGCCGAGGACTCGGCAACAAGCGAGGTCTGTCCCTCGAGTGGCCCATCGACCAGCGCGTCGAATGGGAGCAGGAGGCTCGCGGCTTCGAGTTCGAGGGCGACCTCTGGTACCTGTAGGCGTCGGGCCGGCTTACGGGTGCGCCGCCACCTCACCTGAGAAGTCGACGGTGATCATGGCTCCGGTCTGACTTATGAAACCGAAGCCCGCCCCGGAGCATGCGAAGCTGCCGACGAGACCGTTGCTGTCGTTCTGGTCGAGGTCGAAGCTGCATCCGGCCCCCTCGATCCCCGAGATCACGACCTCCGTGTCGCCATAGCTGACGGTCAGTGTTCCCGGAATGGTGTTCATCACGAGGATCGCCTCGCTGCCGGCCAGCCCGAACGTCGCGCTCCACCCCCCGTTGCTGAACGCGCTGGCCTGGGGCACGAACGGGAACTCACCCGAGGTCTCGTAGTCACCACTGATCTGGAAGGTGACCGACCCGTTGGCGCCGCCTCCGGCGGAGCCGGACGTGGTCGGCGTGCCAGCCGTGGTCGCAGTCGTCGTACCGGTGCTGCCGGGTTGGGTGGTCGTGGCGGCATCGTCATCGCCGCAGGCCGTGGCGATCAACGCCAGGGCAGCCACCGCGATGAACAATCGCATCGTGCGCATAGGTCGGGACTCCTCGTAGCCGGGAAACGTTCGGCGAGCCTACCCCGCGGCCGGCGTTGGTGCCAGCAGCTTGCTTGGGGGCATCGTCGGCTACCCCGGGCGAGTTGGCTCGACTGCGAGCCGGGACGGCTCCGGCAACCGATACATCCGGAACCCGGCACGCCGGAGGAAGGCGGGAATGGCGCGGACGGTGTTGCGGTCGTACTCCCGTTTGGCTTCCGTGAGCTCCTCGTACGGCACGAGATCGGGGTGCGTCTTACGTGCTTCGTCCTTGGGCCCGCGATGGAACCTCCAGCCGTCCTCACGACGATGGTTCATCCAGCGCACGTGCTCCATCCGTGCCAGCAACTCCACTTCCGCGGCGGAGAGTGTGAGCAGTGCGGCGTCCCAGTCGGTGAGCGGCTCGATTCCGCAACCGACTGCCGCCAACTTGGCCCCGATGTCGGCGGCCTGATCTCGATTCGACTCCTTGAGGTGTTCCGGCAGCGACGCCCACGCCACGGCCGCCGGGTTGGTCCCCGGGCTCTGGCCCTCCAAACGCTGGAGGGCCAGGTAGTCCGCATGGATCGCCCGGGCAAGCAGTTCGTACACGCCGCCGAGCAGGACCTCGACCGTGCACGTCTCCTCCAACGGGGAGAAGGTGTGGAGGCGCTCGTGGGCGGCGCTCGCGACGAACAGGGCCGCCAGGCCCGAGTTCTGGACGGTGCAAACCACGACCGGCGCGTCGCGACCCGCCATGCGCCGCAGCAGCGCCAGACCGGCATCCATGCCCAGGCCCGGGTCGTCGACGCAGACGTACACGGTGTCGATGTCGAAACGACCCTCGCTATCGGCCAGGAAGTCGCCCTGTTCGAATGCGGCCGACTCGATGTCGATGGGCACCGCGTCGAGATCACAGATCCTCTGCAACGCGGGGTACTGGGCCGCGAGCAGATCCAACTTCGAGTCGGCGGAGCGCTCCACCGCGGTGACCCGGAGCCGGACCTCGGAACCGGGACGGCGCTCGCGCCACATCTCCGCCGCCCGCACGATCAGGGTGCGGCCCATCTGTCCCAGCCCGACCACCACGATGCGCGGCGCAGAATCACTGAGTCCGGGCGTGGCGAAGGGTGGGAAGCGTCGCAGCAGCTCGCGGCTGCCCGACTCGTAGACGTTGAAGAACTCCAGTCGCAGGGAGTGCTCCTCCTGGGCGGCGAGCTCCCGCTCCCTGAGAAGGCCGCACAGGGCGACGTCGACGATGTGTACGAAGGCACGCAGCACGCCTCGGCGGCCCTGCACCACCGTGCGCGCGATCACCGCCACCTCGGCATTCACCGAGTCCGAGCCACACACCGCGATCAGGTACGCCGCCGTTCGTACCCGTGCCTTGGCGAGGACCGCGGGATCGGTGGCATCGCCGATCCACACCACGCCGCCGCGGCGACGGCACTCGGCGACGCCGCCATTGGCGTGATCTCGCTCGATGGCAACCACACGGTGACCGGCATCGCGGAAGGCGATCGCCAGGCGGACGCCCTTCTGGCCGAGGCCACAGATCACGACGTGGCCGCTGAACAACCTGAGTCGTACCAATCCGAACTGCTCGCGAAAGATCGTGGCCAAGGTCGCGGCGACCGTGGAGAACGACACCGCTGGCGCCAGAAAGCGTGCCGCGTCCAGCTGCCACGGTGTCGGCGGCGCCAGCGACCCGGATTCGAGCGTGAACAGCTGCAGCGACAGGTAGAAGGTCCGCGCCAGCGATCGTGGCTCATCGACCAGGCGGAAGTGCTCGCGGAATCCTAGGTGGCCCAGGACGAAGGCCACCACTGCGAGTAACCCCAGCAGCGGCCAACGCACGGTCTGCCACCATGGAAGCACCCGCCGCTGCACGAACCGCCGCATGCCGGTCCTTGGCGTCGTGCGGGTCGCATCGGTCACGGTCACTCCACGCTTGCCGGCGGGCCCACCCCCGCCGCCGCATCCGGCTGACCGCCTTGTCCAATCGCCCGTCCTGCGACGACCTCACCCCCAGCCACCTCGGGACCCATGACGCGCAGGGTGTCGGCGCTCACCGCGACGCGGTGGCGGTCCTTGCTCGAATAGCTGATGAAGACGCTGCCCACCGACGGACCCCCGTGACGGGTCGTCCATCCCCAAGTCGATGGTATCCCCCGCCGGTGGGTGGCAGGCAGGGGCCATCAGTCCCAGTCGCCCCGTGGGCCGGGTGGGAATCGAACCCACAACCGCCGGGTTAAAAGCCCGTTGCTCTACCTGATTGAGCTACCGGCCCGTGACGAAGGTAGCGCCCCGGCGGAACCAGGGCGGCGATAGCCTCGCCTCGTGACTGCGCACCCGACCGCACTCGTCTTCGGCGAGACGCTCATCGACGAGTACCCCAGCGAGCGCGTCGTCGCCGGCGCTCCCTTGCACGTGGCGGCACATCTCGCCGCACGGGGCTGGCGGGCGATGCTGGTCACCCGCGTCGGTGACGATCCCGATGGACGCACCACCCTCGCCACGGCCACCGCCCTGGGCATCGACGTCACACTCGCCGAAATCGACCCCGTCCTCGCAACCGG
>DNGH01000064.1 GCA_003486285.1 Actinomycetota bacterium | reverse complement strand
ACCAGATACCAGATACCAGATGGCAGATGCCAGACGCCGAAGGGCTAGGGGTCTGGGGTCTGAGGTTTGGGGTCCTGAGTCCGCGGACTGTCGGGTATCCGGCACCCGGCACCCGGCACCCGGCACCTGACACCTGACACCTGACACCTGGTACCTGACACCTGACGACGCGGCCCGTCAGGGGCGCTTCAGCTCTCCCCAGCGCTTGCCTTCGGCCAGGTCGAGGATGGTCCATGCCATCGCCAGGGCGCCGTCGCGCATGGCCTTGTCACCGTCCGGGGTGATGGTGTGCGCGGCGAACTCGGGCTGGTGATTGACCGCACCCTTGGTGTCCATCCCCACCATCGGGTGGATCGCCGGCACGACATGGCTGACGTTCCCCATGTCGGTGCTGCCGGCAGTGGATGCGGGCCGGTCCTTCGCCCACGTCACCGTCCGTCCCAGCGCGGCGTAGTTGGCGGCGAACAGCTGCGTCATCAGCGGCTCCGAAAGGATGTCCTCGTACTCGTGCCCGGAAGGGGTGAACTCGACGGTGCAACCGGTGGAGCGAGCCGCGGCCTCGGCCATCGCGGTGAAGCGGTCCATCATGTAGGCGAGGCGATCCTTCGAGAGGGCGCGGACATACCACTCGCTCTCGGTGCGTGACGGGATGATGTTCGGGGCATCTCCGCCGTGGGTGACGATGCCGTGCAGCTTGTCGGTGGGCAGCATCTGCTGGCGAAACGTCGACACGTTCATGTAGAGCTGCACGAAGGCGTCGAGGGCGTTGATGCCCTCCCAGGGCGCCGCTGCGGCGTGGGCATCCTTGCCCCGGAAGGTCACCGCCAGGTGTTTGATGGCGAGAGCCACCGGATCCACGGTCTCCTCGGGCGAGGGGTGGATCATCATCGCCGCCGCCGCCCCGGCGAAGGCCCCGGCGTTGATCAGATCCACCTTCCCGCCACGCGCCTCCTCGGCCGGGGTGCCGAGCACGGTGACGCGAAAACCGAGTTCGTCGGCCATCCCCGCGACCGCCACCCCGGCACCGAGGGCCGCGGTGGCGATGATGTTGTGTCCGCAGGCGTGCCCCACGCCGGGGAGGGCGTCGTACTCGGCGCAGACGATCACCTCGGGTCCGGCCTTCCCGGCGCGGGCGGCAAAGGCGGTCTCCATCCCGTAGGCCGGGTACTCCACCGTGAACCCATGCCCGGCCAGGAACTCCGCCAGGCGGCGCGACGACTGGTGTTCGGCAAAGGCAAGCTCGGGGTTGTCGTACATCCAGCGGCTGATCTCCCGCAGCTCGCCATAGATCGCCTCGAACCCGTCTCGGGCCTGCTGCTTCACATCCATGGGTCCTTCTCCCCGTTCCGTGGCGGTTGCGCGCGACCGTACCATCGTGGACAGGAGGTGACGATGGGACATTGGCACGATGTCCAGGCGGATCTGCGGGGGCCGGCACGGGAGCTGCGCGAACACATCCCTGAGACCTACAAGGGCTTTGCCCAGCTGCACGCGGCGTCGCTCGCCGAGGGCGAGCTCTCGGCCAAGGTGAAGGAGTTGATCGCACTGGCGATCGCCGTGGCCGATCGTTGCGACGGGTGCATCGCCTCCCATGCCCGTGGTGCGGTCCGCACCGGTGCCACCCCGCGGGAGGTCGCCGAGATGCTCGGGGTCACGATCATGATGGGCGGCGGTCCGTCCACGGTCTACGCCCCACGCGCCTGGGCCGCCTATCAGGAGTTCAGGGCGGCCCACACCGCCGGGTGAGCCCGACTCACCTCGCCCGCCGCATCCCGGCGATGGCCGGGCCGAGGGCCGCCGCGGCCAGGACCCAGACGATGGCTCGCGACACCGTGCCGTCGAGAAAGAACCACCCCGACAGGCCGAGCGCCACGGTCAGGGCCAAGAACCGCATCCCCCGTCGCCCGGTGGCGGCACTCAGCACACTTCCCACGGCGGCAGCCAGCAACACCGCCCCGAGCACCGGATAGAACCCATTCGAGGTCCATCCACCCGGATGGGACGCCACCAGCAACCCTCCTGCCACCAGCGACAGCCAGAAGTTCCCCGACGCCAGGACGCCACGCACCGTCGTCGGCTCCCCGGAGACCTTGTGCCCGGTGCGTCCGGCGATCGCCTCGATTTCTTCCTCGAGCGAGGAGCCAGGGATTCGGCTCAGCCGTTTCTCGGCGACCCGCTCCCGGATCAAGGCTGCGATCTCGCGCACCGCCTCGGCGCCTTCCGCCGCCGCCGTCGAGGTGACATCGGTGGCGTCAGTGGTGTCGCCGGCCGCGGCAGGAGGAAACCCGAAGTGCTCGGGAGAGACCACGTACACCCGGATGCGGCGATCGATGTTCTTGAGCGCGTGAAGCCCGGCATCCTTGAACGGGATTCGGCCCCCCACCTCCTGAAAGACGACCTCGGAGGCGGCAATGCCTCCCGCCGGGGCGAGCTGCTCGAGGCGGGCGGCGATGTTGACCCCGTCGCCGAACAGGCTGTCGTCGTGGACCAGGACGTCACCGAAGTGGAGTCCGATCCGGACCATGAGCCGATCCTCGCGATCGTCCTTGGCCAGCCACTGCTGGATGGCTGTGGCGCACTCCAGAGCCAGCACGATCGATTCGAAGACGGCAAAGACCGAATCGCCGGCGGTGTCGACGACACGGCCGCCATGGTTGACGGTGAGCGTCTCGACCTCCGAGCGGAACCGCACCACCCGCGCCGTGGTGCCCTCGTCGTCGCGGCCCATCATCCTGCTGAACCCGACGATGTCGGCCATGAGGATGGCGGCGAGGCGGCGGGCACGCTGGTCGGTCATTGCGGGGCCAAGTTACCCTTCGAGGCCCGCGCCCGTCCGACGCAGCGGCGGCGCCGGGGTACCCTTCGCTTCCCATGCCGCGAATCCGTGCCGGTTCGATCGCCGCCCACAAGGAAGCCACGCGCCGCCAATTGCTGGCCTCCGCCGCCGATCTCTTCCGCACCCACGGCTACGGCGAGACCCACCTCGCCGACATCGCCGCCCATGCCGGGATCGGACGCACCACCGTCTACGAATACTTCACCGACAAAGAAGACATCCTCGTGAACCTCGTCGAGGCGGAGGTTCCCGCGGTGGTGGCCGGGATGCTCTCCGGGCTGCCCGACGACCTCGGCGACCGCGAGCGGCTCGCCGAGCTCATCCAGCGTGGCCTCGCCTTCGTGTCCACCGACCACGCCCTGGGCTCGATGGTGATGCGGGAACTCCCCGCGCTGAGCCCCAAGGCGGCGGCCCGGATCCGGGCGGTCCATGCCCCGATCGAGCGCGAGATCGTCCGACTCTGCCGACACGGCATCGCCTCTGGAGAGTTCCGCGCCTTCGATCCCATCGACGCCGCCCGTCTCGTCTACGGCGTGATGATGGCCGCCTCCCAGACCCTGATGCGCGACAGCAACGCCAAGCAGCGGATGCACGAGGCGGCCGACACGCTGGTGCGTTTCGTGTTCGACGGGCTGTCAGCCTGAGGTTCCTGCGGTTAGGGTCGAATGACCCTGGCGGCTGATCCATGACTCCATGAGTCTTGGACTATGCGACTGGAGTTCATGCGGCGAACCGATCTGGCGCTGCGGGCCCTCAAGCGGCTCGACACCATCGACGGCGGCCTCCAGGCTGCCGATCTCGCCGCGACGCTGAACAGCACCAAGCAGTTCATCCCACAGGTGCTGGCCCCGCTGGTGCGTGCCGGGTGGGTGATCAGTGTCCCGGGCCCGCGCGGCGGGTATCGGCTCGTCGCCGATCTGGACAAGTGCTCCCTGCTCGACGTGATCGAGATCATGGAGGGCCCCACCGACGACGGCACCTGCGTGCTCGGCGGGCCGTGCCGAACCGGCGCCATGTGTGCGGCGCATGAAGCCTGGTCTGAGGCGCGTGGCGCCCTGCTGGAACGGCTGGCGGCGACAACGGTGGCGACGGTGAACCCGGACGACGGCAACGGCAACGGCAACGGCAACGGAAGGACGCGGAAATGAGCGATGGGTTCTGGTACAAGGCCTGGCAGTTCGCGCTGCTGTTCGCGGTGATCGTGATGCTGGGCGCCGCGATCGTGGTCCAGCAGGGCGACCTCTCCCCCGCCGATGTGCGCCAGATCATCGCCGAGGAGGGACCGACCGGCGGCGGCGACCCGACAACCTTCCCCACGGACCAGAGCATCCGCCCCGCCCTCACGCCGGTCGCCGCGCTCGCCGCCGCACCCGCGGACGAGAACCACATCACCTATGCCCCGGTGGCACCTCCCGCCATGGCGCGCTCCGACCAGCGGACCTGGTCGGTGGCCATGGAGGTGGTGGAAGGAGTGTGTCCGATCGATCCCACCAACGGCATCACCACCCAGGTGTGGGGATTCCGTATCGCCGGACAGACCGAGGTGGTGTGCGGCTCACCGGGACCGGTGCTGCGCGGGCGGGTGGGTGACATGGTCGAGGTGACCCTCACCAATCTCGCCACCAACACCAACCCCCACAACATCGACTTCCACGCGGTGACGGGCCAGGGCGGTGGCGCCGCGGCGCTCACCGTCAATCCCGGCCAGACCGCGTCGGTCCAGTTCCGGCTCCTCTACCCCGGCGTATTCATGTATCACTGCGCCTACGGCGACATCCCGGTGCACATCTCCCATGGCATGTACGGAGTGTTCATCGTCGATCCCGAGACGCCGCTCCCCGCCGTCGATCACGAATGGGTGATGGCGCAGTCCGAGTGGTACGTGTCCGAGCCGGACGCCACGGGCTTCGCCGCCTTCGACAATGTCTCGCTGCGACTCGAGGAGCCGCGCTTCGTCACCTTCAACGGCCGCACCGATGCGGTGTCCGGCGAGAACACTTTCGAGATGGCCGTGGGAGAGCGGGCTCGCATCTACTTCATCAACGAGGGCCTCAACCTCGCCTCGAACTTTCACCCGATCGGCTCGCACTGGGACGCCGTCTACCCGGAAGGGGCCACCCATCCGGTGAACCGGGTGATCCGCGGTTCGCAGACCACGCTGGTGGTGGCCGGAGGCGGCACCGTGGTGGAACTGGACGCCCTGGTGCCTTCGACGATCATCCTCGTCGATCACGCCCTGGTGCGCAGCATCTACAAGGGCGCGATCGGAACGATCGTGGTGACCGGCGCCGCCGATCCCGAGATCTTCGCGGCGGCACCCGGTGCCCCCGACGACCACGCCATGACCACCACCACCGTGGCCACGGCGATTGGCGCCGAGGTGATCATCCCCGTCGGCGCCTTCGATCCCACCAAGCCGGAGAACGCGTTCGATCCCCTGGATCTCGAGGTCCCGGTGGGCACCACGGTGCGGTGGATCAATGAGGACACCCAGGTCCACACCGTGACCTCGGGGGTCTCGGACGGACTGGTGGGCACGCCCGACGGGCTGTTCGGGTCGGAGTTCATGAACCCCGGCGACACCTTCACGTTCACGTTCGACGACGTCGGCACCTTCGCCTACTTCTGCACGCCGCATCCCTGGATGATCGGGAACGTCACGGTTACCGGCTGACCCCTTGGGAGGGGACGCGTCGGGGGCCCGGGTCCATCCCGGGCCCCCAGCATTTTCGGCCCGGGCGGTGGCGTAACCTCTTGCCATGGCACGCACGCTCTTCACCAACGGCCGGGTATTCGACGGCACCGGGACCGCGGCAGTGGCCGGAGAGGTCGTGGTCGCCGACGGACGGATCGTCGCCGTCGGTACCGGCCTCGACGGCGATACTGCGGTCGACCTGAGAGGCCGCACCCTCCTCCCCGGATTCTTCGACTGCCACACCCATGTGATGATCAGTCACGTCAACCTGTTCGCCCTCATGCAGGCCCCGTTTTCGCTGGTGTTCTACGAGGGCGCCAAGAACCTGAAGGCGACCCTCGAGACCGGAATCACCTCGGTGCGCGACGCCGGTGGAGCCGATCTCGGGGTGAAGACCGCGGTCGACACCGGCATGATCCCCGGCCCACGGATGCAGATCTCGCTCACGATGCTGAGCCAGACCGGAGGACACGGCGACGGCTGGCTGCCTTCGGGTCACACCTATCACCTGTTCGTGCCGCACCCCGGACGACCCGACGCCGTGGTCGACGGGCCGGACCAGGTACGCCACAAGGTGCGGCAACTCATCCAGATGGGCGCCGACGTCATCAAGGTGGCGACCTCCGGAGGAGTGCTCTCCCCCCGCGACGATCCCCGCCACGCCCACTTCACGCTGGAGGAGCTCACCGTGCTGGTGGACACCGCTGCCGGGCTGGGGCGGCGGGTGATGGCTCACGCCCAGGCCACCGACGGGATCAAGAACGCCATCAAGGCCGGGATCCGCTCCATCGAGCACGGCATCTACCTCGACGACGAGGCGATCCAGATGATGCTGGATCGGGGCACCTACCTGGTGCCCACCCTGGTCGCCCCCACCGGGGTGATACGCGCCGCCGAAGCCGGCGCCGCCATCCCCGAGGCCTCGGTGCGCAAGGCCCGCGAGGTGGTCGAGATCCACCGCGACTCGTTTCGGCGGGCCGTGGCGGCCGGGGTCAAGGTGGCCATGGGCACGGACAGCGGCGTGACCCCACACGGCGACAACCTCGAGGAGCTCGCTCTCATGGCCGCCGGCGGGATGAAGCCCTGGGAGGTGCTCCAGGCGACCACCAGAGTGGCGGCGGAGTGCCTCGGAGTGGAGGCCGACCGCGGCACCATTGCCCCGGACCAGCGGGCCGACCTGGTGGTTCTCGACGGCGATCCCATGGACTTCACCGCCATGCGGGACCGGGTGGCCGCGGTGTACCTCGACGGGAACCTGGTGGCCGGCGGTGTCTGAGCCCCGGAGGAAGTCATCCAAGCCCACCGGCGCCGCTATCGTTGCGCCGGTCACAAGCCCCTCCGGAGAGACCCCAGCCGTGGAAGAGCCCACCACCGCCCGGCGCGCCACGCGTCGTCCCCAAGGATCGATGACGGTATTGGCCGTCTCCGAGGAGCCTCGCATCCGCACCGAGGTCCTCCACTTCGCCACCAGCGGCGGCAACGAGTTCTGGGACCTCACCGAGGTGACCCGTGAGGTCGTGGCCCGCTCCGGGGTGCGCCACGGGCAGGTGACGGTACACACCCCACACACCACGACCACGATCATCCTCAATGAGTCCGAGACCGGATTCCTCAACGACTTCCGCCGGTTCATCGACGCCGCGGTCCCGGTCGAGGGGTACTACGAGCACGACGACCACGATCTGCGCACCGAGAACCTCCAGGAAGACGAGTACCTCAACGGCCATTCCCACATCCGCCAACTGCTGGTGGGGGCCGCCTCGGTGACGATCCCCGTCGTCGACGGCGAGGTGCTGCTCGGGACGTGGCAGAAGGTGCTCTACGGAGAGTTCGATCAGGCCCGGGAGCGCCGGGTCGTGATCCACGCCCAAGGCTCTTAGGAAGTCTCCAGTCTCCAGTCTCCAGTCGGGCCGCGCGGCCGCATCTGGTATCCGATAACCGGTAACCGGTATCCGGTAACGGGTAACCGGTGACCCACTAGCGTCCTCCTCCCATGTGGCGGTACGTGACCAAGCGGATCCTGTGGGCGGCGGCAACGCTGCTGGCCGTCGTCACGATCGCCTTCTTCGCGATCAACCTGCTCCTGCCCTACGACTTCGCCATCGGACTGGGCGAGCGGGAGGAGGCGGCACAGCAGATTCGAGAGGTCCTGGGCACCGATCGGCCCCTCGTGGCGCAGTGGGCCGACTACATGATCGGTCTGCTCCGGGGGAACCTCGGCGTCTCGTTCGACGATTTCGGCTACTGGATGGCCGGCGCCCCCACCGACGGGGTGCGCGGCGAGATCCTGGCGGTGCTGCCCTCGACCCTGGCGATCTTCGCCGTCGGCGGCGTCATCGCCTACCTGCTGGGCGAGTGGCTGGGCAGGGCCGTGGCCTGGCACCGCAGCCGAACCCTGCGCGCCTCGGCGAGTTCGATCAGCGTGCTCGCCTTCACCTCCTTCCCTCCGTGGCTGGTGTTCCTCCTCACCTACTTCCTCACCGATCGGCTGTTCCAGGTGCGGTCGTGGTTCGGGTTGGGGCCGGTGGCGTATGGCCCCACCCCCGAAGGCCCGTTGCTGGGGGTGCTGGCGTTCGGGCTGACCATCGCCCTCACCGGCGGGATCATCCTCCGGGGGTGGGCCCGCAAGAACGGGCGTCGCCTCCTCGCCTTCGCCGCGCTCCCGCTGGGAGTCGCCGCCCTGGTGGTGGCCCTGCTGTCCCTCGGGGTCTGGGCCGACGCCATCGACGACCTGACCCTGCCGAGCGCGGTCATGGCGACGGCGGCGATCGTCCTGATCGCCTTCGGCGAGATCATGCTCGTGATGCGGGCCGGCGTCTCCGCGGAGATGACCGAGGACTACGTGTTCACGGCCCGCGCCAAGGGACTGCCCGAACGCCTGGTCCGTGACCGCCATGTGGCTCCGAATGCCGTCCTACCGGCCATGTCGCGCTTCATCACCAGCGTTCCCTACCTGATCACCGGGCTGATCATCATCGAACGCGAGCTGCGGCTCCACGGCGTGGCGAGCCTGTTCTTCACGGCCATCGAGGACGGCAACACCCCGATGATCCTGGGGATTCTCGTCTTCGTCGGAATCATCGGGTTGGTGCTCCGCATCGGTCTCGACGTCGCCCAGGCGATGATGGACCCACGGATCCGGATCGAGGGCGGCACGGCATGACCGAGACGCACGAGATCGGAGCGTGGGCCGACACCGGCCATCGAGTCCGTCGCAACAAGATGGTCGTCGGCGGAGCCGCGCTGCTCCTGATGTTCGCGGTGGCCACCTTCATCCACCCGGTGCTGCAGGCGACGGTGTGGGCCGACCAGCAGGCGGTCTACCGGCCCGAGACCGGTCACGATCCCACGATGGTCCACCCCTCGGGACCCAGCGCACGACATCTGCTCGGCACCGATCCCCTCGGCCGCGACGTCCTGAGCATGGTGACCTACGGTCTGCGACCCAGCTTCATCGTGGCCGTGGCCACCGCCGTCGGCGCCGGTGTGATCGGGTTGATCGTCGGCATCAGCGGTGCGTTCTTCCGTGGCCGCTGGGATTGGCTGACCACCCACGTCTCGGACGCCTTCTTGCTGCTGCCGCCGCCGCTGATCTTCCTGATCGCCTCCAAACGCGGGCTGATGGGACCCCTGGAGCTGGGACTGCTGTACGGCCTCTTCTTCGGACTGGGCCCGGCGGCCATCGTGGTGCGCTCGCGGGCTCTGGCCGTGATGCAAAAGCCGTACATCGAAGCCGCCCGCTCGGTCGGGGGGAGCCCGCGGTGGATCATGGTCCACCACCTGGTCCCGCACGTGATGTCACATGTCGCGGTGGTGGTGCTGGCCGGGGT
>DNGH01000247.1 GCA_003486285.1 Actinomycetota bacterium | reverse complement strand
GAGTTCAGAGTTCTGACTCTCAACTCTCAACTCTGAACTCTGAACTCACCCGGTGAACGGGCGCTGGCCGGGGCGGACCCGGCGCATCCAGATCGAGTTGACCACGCCGACCGCGAGCATCATCGACATGTAGAACGATCCCCCGGCGGAGAGGAAGGGCAGGGGGATCCCGGTGACGGGGAGGATGCCGACGGTCATCCCGACGTTCACGAAGACGTGGAAGGCGAACATGGCGGCGATGCCCGCCGCCGTCAATTGGGCGAAGCGATCTCGGGCGAAGTTGGCGATGAGCAACATTCGCCAGATCATCACCGCGAACAACCCGAGGACCAGCGCCCCGCCGACGAAGCCGAGCTGCTCGGCCAGCGCGGTGAAGATGAAGTCCGTCGACTGCGACGGCACGAAGGCCAGGTTGGTCTGGGTGCCGCCGAACAGGCCTTGCCCGAACAGCCCACCGCTGCCGATGGCGATCTGGCTCTGGTTCTGGTTGTAGTTGAGGGAGAGCGAGTGTTCGTCGGTGTTGAGGAAGCCCACCAGGCGATTCACCTGGTAGTCGTGCAACACGCCCAGTTCGAGCGCCATGACGAGCGCAATCGCCGCCCCCACGATGACGAGTGCGATCTGTCGGAAGGAGGTACCGCCGACGAACAGCATCACCACGGTGACGAAGCCGAAGACCAGCGCCGTCCCCAGATCGGGCTGGAAGAACACCAAGCCCGCAGGGATCGCAGCCAGGGCTACGGCCTTGGCCACGCGGAACCACCGCATCCGATTCTCCTCGATCGGAGCCAGGAGCAGTGCCAGCGCCATCACCACCGCGGGCTTGGCCACCTCCGACGGCTGCAGGTCGATGATGCCCAGCGAGATCCACCGCTGGGCTCCCTGGCGCACCACCCCGACGGGGCTGATCACAACCAACAACAGGATCAGCGCGATCCCGTAGATCATCGGCGCCAGCGATTGCCAGGTGCGGTCGGAAATGGCCGACGCCGCGATCAGCACGAACACCCCGAGCACCACGAACACCGCCTGGCTCACCAGCTCCGAGGAGCGGCTCTCGCCGGCGGCGCCGAGCCGTGGCGCGGTCGCCGAGAAGATCATCACCAGACCGAGCGCGCTGAGCGCCGCCACCGCACCGATCAGGACCAGATCGGGCTTCACCTCGCTGCGCTTGCGGAGTTCGACTCCGGCCATGGTCCTCATCGCTCGGTGTCCGTTCCGGGGCGAAGTGGATCGGGATCCTCGCCCATGAGGAACTGGAAGATGCGGCGCGCCGTCGGGGCGGCGATGCGCCCGCCCGAACCACCCTGGTCGATCACCACCGCCACCACCCACTTCGGGTCGCTGAGCGGGGCCGCCCCCACGAACCAGGCCGTGGAGATGGCCGACTGCGCCTCGCGAATCGTCGGCGAGTAGTACTCGTCCCCCTTGCCCACCTGTTGGCGGAGGATGAAGTCGTCGGGATCTTGATTCGGTTCCGGGATGTCTTCCGGGTCGGTCGCCTCGACCTCCTGCACGATCTCGGCGGTGCCGGTCTTGCCCCCGACTTCCTGCAGGGCGGCGCACTCGGCATCGGGCTCGTCGTCGCAGAACCCGGTAAAGGCCGCTCGCGCGGTGCCGCTGGGACTGTTCACCACACCATTGAGGTCCCGCCGGATCTGCTCAATGGTCTCCGGCTTGAGATCGAGCTTGCGCTGGGTGCTCGGGAGGTTGACGAAGATGATGTTGTTCTCGGCGTCGCGCACCGACGACGCCACCCGGGGCTCCCACACCGTGCCCCCGTTCACCAGGGCGGCGTAGGCCACGGCCATCTGGAGCGGCGTCACGGTCAAGGCCCCCTGGCCGGTGGCGATGTTCATCACGTCACCGCCGGCCCAGCCGCCCTCGTCCCGCACCACGTCGTCCTGGCGCTGCTGGTGGTACTGGAACCACTCCCGGTCCGGAACCAGTCCGGCCTGCTCGAAGGGAAGGTCGATACCGGTGGCCGCACCGAGGCCGAGCTTGACGACCCACTGCTGGAGCAGGTCCTCGGGCCACCGAGTTCCACGGTTGTTCCAGATCTCCAGTGCCAGCGACCAGTAGTAGAGATTGCAGGACTGACGCAGCGAGTCGTGGATGTCGACGAGTCCATGTCCCTCGCGCTTCCAGTCGTTCAGCGGCGGCGTGCTGGGGAAGAGCAGCTGCCCATCGCAGTAGAACAGCGTCGGGTCGGTGGAACGGTCGAGGTCGGCATAGCCCTCCTCGAGTGCCGGGGCGATCCCCTCCTCGAGGGCGAGGGCGTACACGAACGTCTTGAACGACGAACCCGGCGGGTACAGCCCCTGGATGGCGAAGTTGTTGAAGACGGCCTTCTCCGACAGCGCCAGCCACTCGGCATCGGTGAGGCGGCCGTCGGAGAACACCGCCGGGTCGAATGACGGCATCGAGGCCATGGCGAACACCGATCCGTCGGTCACATCGAGCACCACCGCCGAAGCCCGCAGCACGTCCTCCTCGCCGTCCTGGCGCGCCAGCGAGATCGCGGATAGCAACGTGCTCTCGACGAAGCGCTGCAAGTCGAGGTCGATGGTGGTGACCACGCTTCCCCCGGGCTGCGGAGGGATCTCCTCGATCACCCCCAAGATGGCGCCGTTGGCGTTGACCGAGTAGATGATGGCACCCGGGGTGCCGCGCAACAGACGGTCGTAGTACCGCTCGAGGCCGAACTTGCCCACCCGGTCGGCGAGGGAGATGTACGGACGGCTGAGATCCTCGTCCCCCGGCGATCCGATGTACCCGACGATGTGGGCTGCGGTTTCACCCAGCGGGTAGACCCGCACCGGGAGCAGTTCGACGTTCACACCGGGAAAGCGCTCGTTGTTCTCCAGCACGAACACGCCGGTCGAATCGGTGATCTCGTCTCCGAGCGGAAACCGCGCCCCCGGCCCGCGGTCCTCGAACTCCTGGCGGATGTCGGCGGCGGGGATGCCCAGCAGCGCCGACAGGTTCTGGATCAGCCCCTCCTCCTGATCGTCCAGGACGAGTCGGCGGTCGACGACCACCCGCAGCGAGGCCACGGTGCCGGCGATGATCTCCTTGCCGTCGCGGTCGAAGATGTCGCCGCGAGGAGCCTCGACCACCACCGACAGGACCTGCTGGTCCTCCGCGGTCTCGAGGGCCAGCGCCAGGTCGGTCACCTGCAGCACCCACATGCGCAGGACGAGCAGAGAGAACATCAGGGCGACGAGGCCCCCGACGGCGGCGAGGCGCCAGGTGATCTTCATAGGCGGAAGGCCGAGTCGCGATAACGGCTGATCCCGAGCACCATCGGCACGACCCGCAACACCGCGGGGGCAAGCAGAACGTTGTACACGGCGGGGAGTGCGATCTTCCTGATGATGCCGGCGTCGGCCAGCGTCTTCTCGCCAAAGATCGTACCGAGCACGGCGAACAACGTGAGACCGCCGAGAGTGACGGCGAGGACGAACGGTCCCACGTAACCGAACTCGTCCTCGAGCCGATCCCTGAATCGCAGCACGACGAATGCCACCGCGGTCAGCACCAGTGCCCACAACCCGAGTGGCGTCTCGGCGAGAAGGTCCTGGAACAACCCCGCGCCGAAACCGGTGAGCAGCGCGTACTCGGAAGGCAGATGGCGCGCCAACGCCAACACGACGAGGAG
>DNGH01000261.1 GCA_003486285.1 Actinomycetota bacterium | reverse complement strand
GCGATCTTCGTGGCTCCTCCCGACATGTCCCTCACCGCCGAGTTCAAGGCAGAGCTGGTGGCGAAGGGGGTCAACTTCCGCGAGGCGGAGCACGTGGCGGATGTGATCGGCGATGCCGACGTCATCTACATGGAGCCCGTGGTGCAGGCCGACTACACCAAGAGCCGCGATGAGTCGGGCGGAGCCCGGCCGACCACACCGGACAACTACCGGGTCACCCGCGACCTGCTGAAGAGTGCCCGCACCGACGCGATCATCCTCCACTCGCTGCCTCGCATGGACGAGCTGCCGGAGGACGTCGACCTCACCCATCATGCCCGCTATTGGGAAGAGGCCTTCAATGGCGTCGTGATGCGCATGGCCCTGCTCGCCCTCGTGCTGGGTGCCACCGAGTGAAAGAGGAGCAACGATGCGTACCGGACTACGTGGCCGGGATCTGATCACCTGCCAGGAATGGACCAAGGGCGAGATCGACTCGGTCCTCGAGGTGGCGCTCGACCTGAAGCGGCGCCGCGCCCTGGGACAACCCCATGCCCTGCTCGAGGACAAGGTGCTGGCGATGCTGTTCTTCTTCTCCAGCACCCGCACCCGGGCATCCTTCGAGGCGGGCATGGCACAACTTGGCGGGCATGCCCAGTTCATCGAGAGCAAGACCACCCAGATCGCCCACGGCGACACCGCCAAGGAGATCGGGGAGATCCTGGGCCGCTACAACGACGGGCTCGCGATCCGTCACGTCGACTGGAAGGTGGGCAACGGCTATCTGCGTGAGGTGGCTGCGGCCTCGCGGGTCCCGGTACTCAACATGCAGTGCGACCTGTATCACCCTTTCCAGGCGCTGGCCGATCTGCTCACCATCGTCGAGGAGAAGGGTGACCCCCGCGGGCTCACCATCGACGTGTCGTACGCGTATGCGGCGTCCTACCAGAAGCCGATGAGTGTTCCGATCAGCCTGATCCTGCTCCTCACGCGATTCGGCGCCAACGTGCGGCTCACCCGCCCTCCGGAGTTCCGCCTTCACCAGGAGTTCATGGACCAGGCCGCCGAGAACGCCCGGCTTGCCGGCGGATCCCTCGAAGTGCTCGAGGACTTCGATGCCGGGTTCCGCGGTGCCGACGTCGTCTACCCCAAGTCGTGGGGATGCCTGCTCGAGACCGAGGACGCCGCGGCAGCGGCGGCGATCTCGAAGCGGTACACCGACTGGATCGCCGACGAGCGCCGTATGGGTCTGGCCAAGGACGAGGCCATCTACATGCACTGCCTCCCCGCCGACCGCGGCGTCGAGGTGACCGACGGCGTCATCGATGGGCCGCGCAGCGTGGTGTACGACGAAGCCGAGAACCGGTTGCATGTACAGAAGGCCGTGATGGCCCTCACCATGTGACGGCAATGGATCACGTTCTCCACCTCCGCTGTCTGGTCTGCGGTGCCGAGCACTCTCCCGACACCGTCGCCTACGTGTGCCCGGCTCACGGCGTAGACGGTGTGCTGGACGTGGTCTACGACTATGCCCTCATCGCGCGCCGCACGACACGGGAGGCGCTGCGGGCGGGCTCCGGCATGTGGCGGTTCCGTCCGTTGCTTCCCGTGGAGGTCGACACCCCGGTGCCCCCGATCCTTGTGGGAGACACGCCGCTGATCGAGGCACCGCGCCTGGCGGCGCAGGCCGGAGTGGCGCGGCTCTGGATCAAGGACGAGAGCCGCCAGCCCACCGCCTCGCTCAAGGACCGCGCCTCGGCGATGGCCGTGGCCAAGGCGGCGGAGCAGGGACTCGGCACGATCACCACCGCCAGCACCGGCAACGCCGCGGCGGCACTTGCCGGGATGTGTGCCGCGGCCGGGCGGCGTGCCGTGATCTTCGTCCCCGCGGCGGCGCCTCCGGCCAAGATCGCCCAACTCCATGCCTTTGGTGCCGCGGTGGTGCTCGTGCAGGGCACCTACGACCAGGCCGTCGAACTGGCGATGACCGCCTCAGCGCGGCGCGGTTGGTACAACCGCAGCACCGGCTTCAACCCGTACATGACCGAGGGCAAGAAGACCGCGGTCTACGAGGTGTGCGAGTCGCTGGAGTGGGAACCGCCGGACGTGATCACGGTCGGCGTCGGCGACGGCTGCATCATCGGAGGGCTGCACAAGGGATTGCGGGATCTGCTCGCCCTGGGTTGGATCGACCGCATGCCGCGCCTGGTGGGAGTCCAGGCCGAGGGCAGCGCCTACCTCGCCGATGCCTGGCGGCTCGATGAGGACGTGCTCACCAAGCCGGCGATCGTCGCGACGACCGTGGCAGACAGCATTGCCGCCGGTCTGCCCCGCGACCGGGTGAAGGCCATGGCTGCGGTGCGCGACACCGGAGGCGGGTTCGTCACGGTGAGCGACGCCGCGATCCTCGCCGCCATCCCCGCCGTGGCCCGGGCCTCGGGGGTCTTCGGCGAACCGGCCGCCGCGGCCTCGTGGGCGGGGCTGCTGGCAGCGGTGGAGGTCGGCGCAGTGGGCGCCTCAGACCGCGTGGTGATCATGAACACCGGGAGCGGGCTCAAGGATGTGGCGGCCGCCTGGCGCGGCGCCGAGATGGCGGGGATCACCGCGGTTTCGGTGCGGGCCGACGGCATGGATCTGGACGAGGCCTTGGACCGATTGGAGGATCGATGATCCATCTTGAAGGCGATGCCGGGGTACTGGAGCGCACGGTGCGCCGCGCCGCCGAACGCGGAATCGTGATCCCCACGCTCGCCCAGATGCGCGACCCGGCGCTGATCCCATCGGACGTAGTCGATCGCCTTGGGGGTGTCGGTCTGTCCGCCACCGATCCCATCAACCTGTTCCGGATCAACTGGCACAACGAACCGGTTTCCGATGGCGGCGGCTTTGACGGGGTCAACGCCATCGAGATCCCCCCTGCGCTCACCGGGGTCGAGGCCCGCGTGATCGCCCTGGTCGGCAAGTGGTTCCCCACCGGCGCCCACAAGGTGGGGGCGGCCTTCGGGTGCCTGGTGCCACGTCTGATCACCGGCGGGTTCGATCCAACGGCGCAGAAGGCGGTCTGGCCCTCCACCGGCAACTACTGCCGTGGCGGCGCTTTCGACTCCCGGCTGCTGGGCTGTCGGGCGCTGGCCATCCTTCCGGAAGGGATGAGCCAGGAACGCTTCATCTGGCTGGAAGAGATCGGGGCCGAGATCATCAAGACCCCCGGGTCGGAGAGCAACGTCAAGGAGATCTTCGACGAGTGCAACCGTCTGCGGGCCTCGGGACAGGATGTGGTGATCTTCAACCAGTTCGACGAGTTCGGCAACTACCTGTGGCATTACGCGATCACTGG
>DNGH01000014.1 GCA_003486285.1 Actinomycetota bacterium | reverse complement strand
GGCGCCGGCCTGCTCCGCGAAGCGCCGCCGCTTGCGCCGGACCTCGTGACGCTGCTTCCCGTCGAGCGTGGCCAGGTAGGCCGCGGCGTCACCGGGGAGGCCGAGGATCATCGTGGCGTCGTGGGGGCGCATCGTGAGTGCAACGCCGGCGGAGGCGAATTGTTTCATCAGCGGCTCGGAGGCCTCGAGCGGCAGCGAGTCGAGAGCCAGCCGCGTTCCCGCCGACAGCGCGCCGCGAATCTCGGCCACCACCCCGTCGAGGTCCGATCCGACCGGCGAGTGGTAGTCGGTGAGTCCGGCGGCGCCGGCGAACTCCGCCGTCCCCTCGGCCACCACCAGAACCATCGCCCCCCTCCCCGACCGGATCGGCAGGAGAGTTCCCGTCCCGTGATGGCGCCACCACGCCCCGAGGAACCCGGCATGGGGGAACGGACCGGTGTGGGGCGCCACAGGAGCGAGGCCCGTCAGGACGTCCCAGCCGGTCATCTCTCGATCACTGCGAGGTGACCGACCGGAGATCCTCCGCCGAGCACCTCGGGGGCGAACAACCCGGCGAGCTGGGCCCGGGGATGGCTGGGGACGAGGCCGAGTTCCTCCATGAGGGTGAGAACCGCGACATCGGCGGCGGCGCCATCACCCGTCCAGGCCTTGGCGGCGATCCCGATGCCGCCTTCGATCCATGCCACACCGACGCACCCCATCGCCCCACCCTTGACGACGGTCGGGAGCCAACGGGCGATCTGGGCTTCCGGCCGGTCGCCGTCGCGGGTGAGGGAGGTGTAGCGCATCGCCGCCGTGCGGACTTCGGCCAAATCCGGGTCGATGGCGATGCGGGCAAAGGCCCGCGCCAACCCGGTCACATCGCTGCGGAGGGTCGGCACCCCGCAGCCATCGACCCCGGTGGGGGTCACCGGACGCCCGGTGACCTCTTCGGCCGCGGCGACGACCGCCTCCTGCAGCGGATGGTGGCGGGAGGTGTATTCGAGTGACCAGTCGTTGGCCATGCACGCCCGCAACATGGCGGCATGCTTCCCCGAGCAGTTGTGGAAGAGGCGCTCGGGTTGCGACCGTCCCCGTTGCGCCCACAGCACCTCGGCATCGCCGGAACTGGGGTGATCGGGAGGACAACGGAGGTGTCCGGCCTCCAGTCCCACCTCGAGCAGCATCTGCTCGACGTAGGCGACGTGAACCGGGAAGGCGCTGTGGCTGGACGCAGCCACCGCGAGTTGCTCCAGGCCCAGCGCCGCGCCGTGTTGCTGGGACACCGCAGCCTGGATCGGCTTGATCGCAGAGCGGAGGAAGAAATCCCGATCGGCCACGTCGCCGGATGCCGCCACCACCCGTCCGGTGGAGTCGACCGCGGCGACGGCCACCGGGTGCACGGCCTCGACGAGACCGCTGCGGACGGAGCCGATGATCACGCGCGGGCCAGTGACTCACCGGGGTCGGCCAGGCCCTCCCGATAGCGACGGGTCAGTTCGGCCTCGAGCCGATCATGAGCGGCGTGGATCCCGCGGCGGCGTATCGAAACCTCGGACTCGATCTCCATGAGGAAGCGCTGGGTCTCGAGCAACTCCTCATCCGTGAAGTCTCCGAGCCGGGCGAGGAAGTCGCTGTTCAACGCCCGATCGATGAGTCGTCGGCCCAGCGTGGGGATGTCGGGAGCGTCGACGCTCAAGGTGCGGCTGGGCAGCCCCGGGGTCGCGGAGTCGGCGCCTCCAGCCAGTATCCGGGGCAGCGCCTCGAGCAGGGTCTGTTCCTCCTCGCCGGCGCGGTGCCGCAGTTCGAAGGCGAGGAGATCCATCCGGCCGTGCAGCATCCGGCGGTAGTAGGAGTACTCCAGGTCGAGGTCGTCGCACATCGCCCGGCGGGTCTGGAGCACATCGTACGCCATCCCCTCCAGGTCCTGGAGGAAGGTGGAGTCAAGAAGCTGGTCGATGAGACGGCGCTTGATTTCAGTCACAGGATGGAGGGTAGAGGATGAACCGCCCGTCAGGGACACACGGCCCGCAACGTAGGGTAAGGGTTCACGTTGATGATGTCACCGGGTCGCATCCCGAAGTGCACGTGATAGGCGCCGGGATAGGCATTGCCGGTATCTCCGTTGTACCCCAGCAGCTGGCCACGCGCAATCCGCTGGCCGCTGGTGATCCCCGGGGCGTATCCGTCGAGGTGGGCGTAGAAGTACTCCACCCCGTGATCGGCGCTGAGGTAGACGACGTTCCCGCCCAAGGGGGTGAATGCCAGGCGTATCCGGCCGTCGGCCACGGCCACCACCGGAGCCCGGAAGGCGGCCATGATGTCCGTTCCCGAGTGCTTGCGACCACCCGAGCGAGGCGCACCCCAGCTGTTGGTGAATTGGGTCGGGGCGGCGACCGGGCAGATGAACCCCGGGGTCACCGACATCGGCACACCCTCTGAGGGAAGCCCCAGCGCCGAGCGGATGGCATCACGCTGCCGCTGCGCCGCCTCGGCACGACGGCGCTCCTCCTCCTCACGGGCCCGCTGTTCCGCCAGGGCCTTAGAGGCTGCGACGTAGTCGGCCTCCGCTTGATCGAACTCGGCGTCGGCCGCGGCGAACAATTGATTCAGCCGTACCGCTACCGCGTCGGCCTCGACCCGCAACTCCTCGAGCCGGGCGGTGTCGGTGGCCAGATCCTCCTGAAGACGCACCATCTCGGCCGTCACCGCGAGCAGGGAGTCGAGCGACGCCGAGTCCGTGTCGGTGGCCAGCGCCAGCACCTCGCGGGCGATGATGGACTGCTGGACCTCTTCGGGGTTGAAGATCGCGCTGAGCCCGTCCCGCTCGTCGCCGTGCATGTACGAGTCCACTGCCCGCTCCCGAATGACGTCGCGCAGACCCCGGCTCTGGGACTGGTAGGCGTCGATCTGGGAGCGCACCCGGCCGACACGGAAGGTCACCTCCTCCAGCTCGGCGCGCAGGGCCTCGAGGGCTGCCACCGCGGCCTCGAGGTCGTCGAGAGCGGCGGCCCGCTCGAGGGCGGCCTGCTCGCGCTCCTGGCGCGCCTGTTCGACCTCCTCCTCGTCGATCGAGTAGGCCGGGACCATCCCCTGGGCCAAGGAGAAGACGGTGAGAAGGGCGAGCGCCACAGAGCGCCGCCGCAAAGGCTTCACGAGCCGCATCGTATGTATCGGCTTCGGCATTTCCCGGGATTCCCTTCGGCATCTCCGCACAGGAGGTGGAGTAGATGGTGGGGGGATTCGGGGTATATGAGGAATTGATGCCAGATGCCAGATGCCAGATGCCAGATGCCAGGTACCGGGTACCGGGTACCGG
>DNGH01000184.1 GCA_003486285.1 Actinomycetota bacterium | reverse complement strand
GAGACTGGCGACTGGTGACTTCCCGCTGCGCGGCTTCCAGGCGCTCCGTGGAGAGTCGCGGAATCGCGTAGATCAGCAACAAGCCGTAGATGATCGCGGTCAGGTGGAACGGCCAGCGCAGCGCGTCGGAGCGCCCCACCAGTGGGGTGAAGACGGCGACGACCACGCCTCCGATGATCGAACCGATCGGCATCATCCCCCAGGCGAAGAAGCGATACACCGAGTTGACCCGGCCCAGCAACTCGTCGGGAATGATCGACTGCCGGAACGACACCGTGATGACGTTCCACACCACCGCGGTGAAGGTCTCGACGGCGAACATCAGGAACACGATCCACCAGCGCGTCGCCATCCCGATGATCGCTGCGGTGACGCCGCCCAGCGCGATGGTCATGTAGAGCGAGGGGCCCTTGCCCAATCGCTTCGCCACCCGCGGCGCCAGCACGCTCCCGAGGATCCCGCCGATCGCACCCGCCATCATCAGCACCGCAAAGATGAAGGCGGCCACGGTGTCCGCTCCGAAGAACTCGGCGACCGGCCGGAGCACCCCGGTGAACAAGCCCGTCTCGAGGTCCAGGTTCTCCTGGGCGAAGAGAATGAACGTGGCGAAGATGAGCATCCCCAGGGCGTTGAGGAACCCGAGGATCACCGCCATCGGCCGCAACACCGGATGCTTCCACAGCCAGAGGAAGCCCTCCTTGATCTCGCCCTTCCAGTTCACCCGGGGGCCGCTCTGGGCTTCGGTGCGCTTGCGGGTGCGGAAGTCGCCAGAGATCAGGAACACCAGGGCGGCGGCCACGGCGAAGGACCCGGCATCGACGAAGAAGGGCAGGGCGAAGGCGACACCGAGGAGCAGGCTTCCCAACGGGGGTCCGACGAACGAGTTCATCGCCATCTCGGCTCCCCACAGGTTGCCGTTGGCCCGCTCCAACTGATCGGAGGCGACCAGCGACGGCATGAAGGTCTGCGCGGCGTTGTCGCGCAGCACTTCTGCCATTCCCATCAGGACCGCCGCCACGATCAGTACGAAGTACAGGCTCAGGTTGCCGGTGCCTGCGGTCCCGGCGGCGATCTCGCTGGATGACGGCAGGACGCTCTGCTCGATCAGGACTGCGACGGCGACGAGGGCGGTTACCGCGGCGCGCACCGCGTCCATCGCCACCATGAGCTTGCGCCGATCGACGCGGTCGGTGATCACCCCGGCGGGAAGGGTGAAGAGCAGCCAGGGAAGGCGCTGCGCCACCGCGATCAGCGCGATGAGCACCGGATCGCGGGTGACCGCCGACGCCAGCCACGGGTAGGCGATGGCGGCGACCCCGTCGCCGAGGTTGCTGATGACACTGGCGGTCCAGAGGCGCCAGTAGTTGGCGCCGAGCCTGGTCTTGGTGCTGGTCGCCGATTCGGCCATCGTCATGCCCCTCGAGAGGCCGACACAATACGCTCGTCCTCTGGAGCGGGGCCATCTGGCCCGGTGAGAAAGCTCCGCCACCGAGGCACAATGGCCTCATGGAGATCAACATCGGCATCACCGACGAGGCCCGCAAGACCATCACCACCAACCTCGGCCGCTTGCTCGCCGACACGTATGCGCTCTACCTGAAGAGCCAGAACTACCACTGGAACGTCACCGGGCCGATGTTCACGGCCCTCCACCAGATGTTCGAGACCCACTACATGGAACTGCGCGACGCCGTCGACGCCATCGCCGAACGGATTCGCTCCCTGGGCTACCCGGCGCCGGCCAGCTTCAGCGAGTTCACCCGGCTCACCGGAATCCCCGAGGGCAACTCGGCCAGCGACGCCATGACCATGGTGCGGGATCTCGCCACCGGTCACGAGGCCTGCGCTCGTACCGCGCGCACCGCAGTCGAGGCGGCAGAGGCTGCCGGGGATGTGGCCACCGCAGACCTGGCCACCGTCCGGGTGGACATCCACGAGAAGACGGCCTGGATGCTGCGCGCCACCGCAGCGTGACCCGTATCGCCGTCGTTGCCGGCGACATCACCAAGCAGACCGTGGACGCCATCGTCAACGCCGCCAACGAGCACCTGGCCCATGGCGGCGGGGTGGCAGCCGCCATCGCCCGGGCCGGCGGTGCGGTGATCCAAGAGGAGTCGGATGCCTGGGTCGCCCGCCATGGGCCCCTCTCCCCCGGGGTGGCCGCGGTCACGTCGGCCGGAGCCATGCCGGCGACATGGGTCGTCCACGTCGCCGGACCGATCCACCATCCCGGACAGGACAACGCCGGCCTGCTCGCCACTGCGGTGCGGGCCGCGCTAGACAGTGCGTCGCACCTCGGGGCTCGCTCGGTGGCGCTACCCGCCATCTCGGCCGGGATCTACGGCTACCCGGTGGCAGAAGCCACCGCAGTGATCGCCACCACGGTGCGGGAATGGTGCGCGAGCCGCCCCGACGCCTTCGACGAAGTCCGGCTGGTGGGGTACGGCGCCGATGTGGTGGCGGGATTCGAGGCAACGCTACCAGCGGACCGCTGACGGCTCAGGGCTCAGGGCTCACGGCTCACGGCT
>DNGH01000135.1 GCA_003486285.1 Actinomycetota bacterium | reverse complement strand
TACGTCGGTTGCGGAGCTCGACAATCCATCTCGAATCGCAGCCGCCGCCGAGCGACTGATCGCCCACCGGAACGAGGCGGTGCGGCGGGCACGGGCGTCGCTAGCGGCCCTGGACCGGCGGGGCGCTCAAGCCTGGGCCGCGTTCGTCTCGTGACCAGTCAGTCGGCGCTGGTCCCCCCGGTAGTGCACCGCCGGTCGCGTCACGATCCGCGGCGGAACCCCGCCTCCTGGTGTGGACTGCCCGATTGCGTCCAGGAGCAGCTCCACCCGGGCCTCCCACGAGTGCTCCCGTAGCGCCTGCTCCCGATCGGGACGGCCCCCCTCGAGGGCCTGCTCCACTGCCGACACCAGATCGTCGGCGGTGAACACACCGGCCAGCCCTCGAAGCGATCGCAGCGGCGGCGCCGCCACCGGAACCCCGGCGGCGAGGTACTCGTACGCCTTCAGCGGGCTCACAGCGTGGGTTGTGGCGTTGACGACGAAGGGTATGAGCCCAACGTCGAATCGGGCTAGATAGTCGGGGAGCTCCGAGTGAGCCTTTAGACCCAACAGGGATATGTTTGCGGCACGCGGCGGGAGGCGATCCGGGGGGTCACCGATCACCGCTACGGCTGCCGAAGGGAACCGGCGTGCTACCGCGTTCAAACTCCCCCAATCGAACCAGTCCCCGTACAGGGAACCGTGGTACCCCAGTATGAGATCGGCCTCCGGAAGATCGCCTGGGCGCCGCAGCCCCTCTTGTCGAAACACCTCGGCGTTTACTCCGTTCGGCAACAGGATTGCGTCGACTCCCGCCTCCGCCGCCAACTCGACGAGATCTGGCGCGGACGCCGTCACTAGATCTGCAGACGTCAGGAACTGCTTCTCGACATCGCGCCGATACCAATCACCGCCCAGCACGCGATCCTGCCACAGGTCCACGATGTCGTACACCAGGCGCCAGCCGCCACGTCGAAGCACTTCCACTGGCCCAGAGAACTGACCTGCGGGCACCTCGAGGATTACGACACCGCGGCGAGAACGCTTTGTCACGCTGAAGGCATCGAACTCCGACGCGGAGTACTGCTCCAGTTCTGGATGGATGAACCGCAGTCCGATGTCGATCGATTCGTCGGCGGAGAACAGAGACACGTATATCACGTGAAAACCCTGCCGCAGCAGCTCCAGCGCCAGCTGAGCGCTGCGTGAGCCGCCACCTACGTCGTGCAGCGGTATCGCAGCGAGCACGACGATCGTGTGTCGAGCCACCAGGTCGTCGCGCGTCGCCCGAACGGTGGTACGCATCGAGGTCGGCACGATGGCGACGCGTCGGCCGGCATCCCTCAACAGGAGATGCAGCCCGACGAGGTCGGGCCATGGCGGCGCCCCGCATACTTCCTCCAGTGCGGGGCGGGTAACAGCGATCGCAGCGGGCTCCACCTTCGGATTGCGTCGGTTCCACCAACGGGGCCTGGTCACGGCGCCGACGACAGCCAGATCTGCGCCCCCTTGCCCCAGGGCGGCGAGTGCCAGCGGCACATCCCGGTCATCGCCATGAACGATCGTCCCATGACGTCCCGAGTCGGTGACCAGCCGATCGTATCTCGCGGGTGGGGTACCAGCCTCGAGCATGCCCACACGAAGAGTGTCCGGTGTTCCCCGGATCCATCGGCGGTGGTCACCGCTCCTCAATAAAACGGCCACGTTCACTCGACTGCGAGTGGAGTGCTCGCGCAGCCGGTACCGGACTCTCACCCTCCGGGGCACCACAGCCTTGATGGCCCTGCGCAACCGCGCGCGAGCTCCTCGCATCCTCGAGCCACCCTAGTGCTTCGCCCCCGGCCACCTGTTTGAATGCTCGCCGTGGCCCGGAAACCGCGCATCCTGCTCGTAACAACAGGCCCGCTCCTCCCGCCGAACTCCGGTGGGCGCATCTATACCTGGGGTACCACGGCACCACTGCGCGACGAATTCGAGTACCACCTGATCGCGGTGATGACGGCGGCCGAGCGGGCTGAGTTCTCCCAGAAGCGCGAGCTCCTGGAGGACGAGTATCGGTCGGCGTTCGCCTCATGGCAGTTCTTCGACCGTCCCGAACTGCCGGGACACATGAGGCGACGCGATGCCCTACGGCACCTTGTCTTTCACACCAAACACCGACTCCCCTTGATGGATGTGTCGTACTACTCCTCAGAGGTGGTTGCTGCGGCACGACGAGTGGTCTCCGAGGCAGGGATCGACCTCATCGAGGTCGATCATGCCGAGATGGCGTATGTGCGGCGCTTTCTTCCCGCGACTCCCGCCGTACTGGTCAATCACAACATCGAGGGCGACCTGCACCCGTTCTGGATGACGAAGCGGTGGTCGCTGCCGGAACGGTTGGTGTGGCGGGCCTTCGCCGGCCTGAGCCGGAGGAACACCCACAACGTGGAGTTGCGGAACAGCTACCTGTTCTCTGCCAAGCTCTTCATCTCGCCCGTCGATGCGGCGCGAGTCGACGACGCCTGCCCCAAGGTGGTGGTGCCGCTCCCTATGCCGACCAAGGAGGTCGAGCGACGCCCCGGTCAGCGTCTCCGGCTGCTTTGGCTGGGCGGCATGGACTGGCCACCGAACCTAGAGGGAGTCCGCTGGCTTCTGACGCAGGTCGTGCCCATTCTGCGACGGGCTTCCGGGCACCCGATCGAACTCCACGTGGTCGGGGGCCACCCACCTCACGAGGTGCAGGCGTACGACGATGGGGACATGATCCGGGTGCATGGGTATGTGGAGGATGTGGGCCGCTTCACTGAGACCTGCGACGTGCTCGTGGCTCCGATATTCACCGGCAGCGGCGTCAACGTGAAGATCGTCGAGGCCCTCGCCAGCGGCATGGTGGTCGTGACGACCAGACTCGGCCTATCCGGTCTCGCGGCCACCCCTGGCCGCGACCTGCTCGTCGCCGATACGGCACAGCAGTTCGCTGCGGCGGTGACCGGGCTCGCGCAGGACCCCGTCCGCCTTCGGCGCCTGGGCGAGAGCGCGCTCTCATACGTACAGAACAACCACGATCCGTCGAGGGTCACAGCGATCAAGTCCGCTGCCCTGCGCGGGGTGCTCTCCGGATCAGGACAGGCGCACGCCACCTACGGCGGCGATACCTGACCCTCAGCTCCGGACCCGCTACCGACAACCAGGGCGAGGTAGAGGCAGGGGTTCATAGGCGGACCTCAGAGAGGCACGCGACGGAGGCCTCTGGCGTCGAGCAACTCCAGCAGGGGAACCACCCGGGCCGACCAGTCCGCTGAGGCGGCGGTATCCCGGAGAATCTCCGCCTCAGAGCCACGAGCTGCCAGAGCGGCCGCGATAGGTGGTATGAAGTCAGCAGCCGCGGCAATCCGGACTCCGGGCGTCGCCTGACATGCCGGCAGAGGAGGAGCAACCACGGGTACCCCGGCTGCCATCGCTTCGTACATCTTGAGCGGATTCACGGCCTCGGTCAAAGGCGTCACCTCAAACCAGATCACCTCGACGTCGAAGTGACCCACGTACGCGGCGATCGAGTCGCTGGGTCGCTCGCCTAGAAGCGTCACATTTGAGTGCTGCCCCAGCAGTTCGACCTCGGGCGCGACTCGTGGGTCGACCGGGCCAACCAGCACGAACTGCCAATCGGGTCGCTGCTTGGCAGCCGCATGCAGCGCAGCGAAGTCGAACCAGTACGACACCATGCCGTGATACCCGATGATGGGCCCCGTGCGACGCGGCAGATCCTCCGGCACCGGATACGCGGCCGAGAAGCTGGCGTAGTCGACACCGTTGGCGACAAGGAGAAGATCCGAGCGCTCCCCGCGATGTCGTTCCATCAGGGTGGTGTCCGAGACTGTCACCAGAGATGAAGACCTGATCAGAGGGAGGTGATGACTCGAAACGCGACCGCTCACGGGGACTGCACCCTCGTCGGCGGAGAATATCGACAGGTCGTCGTAGATGTCATAGACAACCACCGGGTTGTCAAACCTGCCGATCAAGTCCCGTAAGGGGGCAAAGTGGATGTACAGGATCACGTCGCGACCCGGAACATCACGAATCGCGGGAACCAGGTGAACCCCCCCGTGGGTACGTGCCTCTAGCAGGTCCGGCTGGACGAAGAACACCGGGTGCCCGGCTGCTGCCAGCGCCGACATGAGGTGATGTGGGCGCTGGTTCATCACCCCCCACCGTGACCACGTCGGTAGGCAGACCACCGGCCGCAGGCTCCCTCGCCGGGGATCGGGCCCCAAGGGTCGATCGTGGTCCCCGAGCAGGGTGCGCCGCAGCCGAGCTGCGCCTGGCAGTGCCCGGAGCGCGGAGCGCATGGGACGTGGCATCGCGAGAGCCACGCGGCGTGCCATGCGACGGAACGATCGACCCAAGACCTCGCCTCGACGGGTAGTGCAACAGGCTACAGGTGAAGTCCGGAGAGGGCGCATACGCTGCTATGCCCATTACCCCAACAGGTCAGCGGGAATGCGCGCCTGCTGCTCGGGCGGCTGCCGCTCCACTTCGAGGGTACGACCGTCGACATCCAGGCGATGGGGAACGATCCAGCCGGGGTCGGGACAGGACGGCATGTCCGGGGGGCGGTCAAAGGCCGTCTCAGGATCGAGTACGGCCCACCTTCTCAGAAGCGTGAGTCGCCCACTCACCGCGGCGGCCGCACTCGGGAGACCCTCCAACCGATCCACCAGCTTCTCGACACCTTCGTAGTCGATCCCACCACCGTCGGGAAGCTGGAGGAGGTACTTCCCGGCCGCCTGCCTGGCGAGGTTGCAGAAGTCGCGACCGATCAGTACCTCCATGTCAGCGTCGGTCGGGATCGGCCCGATGGGCTCCGGGGAGAGAACGGACACCGCGGGGTAGTGCTCCCGCTTGGCTCGCCTGAGCTCATCGCTCCCGTAGAGCCGGGGGTGCCGCAGCATGATCTCCCGTCGGCCCGCCTCGAATCTGGAGAGTGTCGTCACCGTCATCGAGACTCCGCGGATGCGATAGCGATACAGCACCTCGCGAACTTGAAGGTTCCCGATGCCTGCCTCGAGCATGCGCAGCCACAGGTCCCAGTCCTCGTTTCCCGATGTCATCGTAGAGTCATAGCCTCCGACGCGGCCCAGAGCATCGCGACGAATCGTGGCAACCTGGAGAACCGAGTTGGAGAGACGCATGGCGTACGAGTTGAAGGGGCGTGTGGCCCACACCTGGTTCACATCACCGAACCACTCTGCCCAGCAATGGGCGTAGCCGGCAGCGGGATCGCCTTCGAGAGCGGCGACCATCCGCTCCAGATACCTGGGCAACAGAACGTCGTCGGCGTCGAGTGGGACAATGAAATCACCCCGGGCGGCATCAATCCCCGCGTTCCGGGCACCGGGAAGTCCGGTGTTCGGCTGCCGTAGCACATGCACCCGGGGCCAGTCGATCCGGTCGATTGCAGCAACCGTCGCGGGATCGGTGGAGCCATCGTCGATGACGACGACTTCCCACGAGTCGAAGGTCTGCTCAAACACGCTGAGCAGCGCCTCTTCGAGGAAGGCACCGTGGTTGAAGCACGGGATCACGACGGAGACCCGGGGTCGCTCCAGGATTGGATACCTGCCATCGGCCATGGCCGACTCGACGGCCGCGACGCGCCGCCGATGCTCCCTCCGCTCCAACTCGGCCGGCCAGCTGGCGACCGCGCGGAACCGGTCTTTGATCCGGGTGGGGATGAGTCGGACGGCCAGTCGGGCCAGAGGTTTGGGAAGAATCCGCAGAGCCCGCTCCGCCGCCCGCTTGATGCTCACCGAGCGCTGGGGCGCGGCGAGGGCGTCCGCCCGATGCACCGCAGCGGTGGCGCGCGCCGCCTGAGCGTAGGGATGGCGGACGGGTGGCAGCTGGGACGAGTACGCCGGAATTGGATCCTCGACCTGAGGCGGGGGCCGGTCTGCCAGCCGCCTCCCCCATCCGGGGTCGTCCAGCAGCGCGGCGAGGGTTCGCGTCAGTTCTGCAACGGTCCCGTCGAAGACCACCACACCATCCTGTTCCCCGAGTTCGGCGAAGGCGGGCTGGGCGGCTACGACCAGCGGAATTCCGGCGCGGCGAATCTCGTGAGCCGCCAGGCAGAAGGTCTCGAACCTGCTGGGCACGACAACCACCGAGGCGACCGAGAGCATCTCCATGGCCGCATCCCTGGGGACCTCGCCGACCAGCCGGACACGATCGCGCAGCGACCTCGGAACCATATCGAGCAGCACCTCGGACATCGGGCGGTTGGCTACCGCGGACCAGCCGTCAGGACCCAACAACTCCAGGCTGAGGTCCGGACGGCCGGCAAGGAGGGGGAGGGCTGCCGACACGAGAACATCGACTCCCTTTTGCTCGGTCAGCCGACCAAAGGCCGCGATCACCGGCTTCGGCCCCGGTCGCCAGCCGAGATGTGGAACAGCCGGGACGATCGGCGGAGCGACCACGGCGCGCTCCGGCTCGATGTCATACCGGCGCACCACCCACTCTGCCATCGCGGGAGAGGCCACGAGCACCGCGTCACACATGGCAATCGCCTCACGCTCCAGGACGTCGAGTTCGGGCCATGGATAGGGATTGGCACCGATTGCCTCGGCGATTGCTCCGAACGTTCCGTGGAAGCGAATGGCCATGCGGCACCCAGAGAGACCGAGTCGGTTGCGGTCGACCAGTGACACAAACCCCAGCGCCTCGAAGTCGGTGAACTCGACCAGATCGGGGGGGCCTTCGTCGGCGACGATCCTCCCCAGGGCATCGGCGCAGCGGCGCGAGCGATCCAAGAACCAGTCGAGGGTTCCGTCGGGCTCGGCGAGTTCGACAGGCACGACCGTATACCCCACGTCGGGCGGCTCGAGCTGCCCGTGTGCCGCGAGGATGACGGTGACCCGGTGCTCTCGGCTCAGTGCCGACGCGAGCTGCTCGACCACGGCTCCGGCGCCGCCCGCGACGATTGGGCTCAGTTCCTGGGTGACAAAGACAATGTGCACTATCCCGGTACCCGCCTCAGTCCCTCGCCGTCGAGTCGGGCCAGAACCGGCTCCACCCGGCGGTCCCACGATGCGGCGGCACCGGCTGCGCGCCTCGGCGCCTGGTCGGACGGGCGCAGCGCCTGTTCTATGGCACGGCACCACTCATGGGCGCCCGCGGCCGTCAACACCAGCGGTGACTCCAGGCATGCGGGCAGCGGCGGGGCCACAACCGGTACTCCGGCGGCGAGGTACTCGAACATCTTCAGAGGGCTCACTCCCTCGGTGAGCCGATCCATCACGAACCAGATGGCACCGACATCGAATGCCTGAACGTAGGACGGCATGGTCTCACTGGGGCGTTCTCCAATGTGATGGATGTTGTGCAGCCGGGCGATCCTGGTCAAGCGGTGGCCCACCCGCCCGACCGTGGGTCCCACGAGGACGAAACTCCAATCCGGACGCAAGATGGCTACCTGCTCCAGGAGGTCGAAGTCGAACCACGGCGCGATGGCGCCGTGATATCCGATTAGTGGACGACCAGGTGGAAGATCAGGAGGACGATTGGCTGGAGACGCGAACCGTGTGGCATCCACCCCGTTCTCTACCAGCAGGAGGTCGGGACGCTCCGGCCGGTGGCGGTCGATCAGGGTCTGTGAGGAAGCGATCACGAGGTCGGCACGCCGCATGACAGCCGGGTGATGAAAGCGAACTCGCCGCTCCTCTGGCGTCCCCACCTCGTCTGCGTCGTAGATGGAGAGATCGTCGAGGATGTCGTAGACGATCACGGGCTCCCGAAACAGCCGGAAGAATCCCGTCACTGGGGCGAAATGGACGTAGAGGATCGGATAGTCAGCCGGAACACTCGCCAATGACGGGACGATCCTTACCCCGTCTGCCGACGACTCCCTGCGCGCCCGCGGATCTACAAAGAAGGTCTGATGCCCTGCCGCGGCCAGTTCCGCAAGTAGGTATTGGGGGCGCTGTTTCATGCCGGCCCAGGTCAACCAGGTGGGCAGGTAGACAACTGGGCGCAGTCGTCCCGCGAAGGTGGTTCCGGGTTGCGGGCTTCCCAGCGCGAGTTGCCGCAGCCGGACTGCACCGGGCACCCGGCGAAACAGACGGGCCATGCGTCGCGGGATCACGTGGACGCGTCGGGCCAGCCAGGTCTTGAACACGCGACGCACACCTCTCCGCTGCGACAAGCCCTACAAGGCTACCGACCTTCACGGAGGTCCTACCGGATCGTGTTGGGAGTTCGGAGTTGGGAGTTGGGAGTTGGGAGTTGGAATTTGGAATTTGGAGTCCGGAACTCTGAACTCTGAACTCTGAACTCTGAACTCTGAACTCTGAACTCTGAACTCTGAACTCTGAACTAACCCAAGAACGCCCCCAACTCCCCCGCCATCTTCTCCAGATCCTCGATCTCCTGCGGGGCGGGCAGCACCATGCGGTC
>DNGH01000015.1 GCA_003486285.1 Actinomycetota bacterium | reverse complement strand
GGCTCTGATTCAGGCCGCCCCGGGCTCGACTCTCGGCAAATAGTCATAATGGATGAAAAAGCGATTGCGTTCTTCGCTTTTCGATGATTTACTTCGCCTGTTCGGCGAGTCGACTCGCTGTGGAGGGGGACGAGGATGAAGCGCGGTGAGATCCTCCTGTGGGGCGCGGCGGCGCTGGCGGCGGCGGCGGGCCTGGCGTGGGGCACGGCCAAGTTCGCCTTCGATGGCCTGCTGCAGGCGAGCCTGCCCCCGGAGCGGCGCGGTGTCGCCTTCACCCGATCGGAGACGCTGTTCCAGTTGGCCTGGGTGCTCGGGGCGATCATCCCGGTGACGATCGCGGTAGATGCCCGCGTCGGCCTGGCCGTCGCCGGATGTGCCGCCCTCGCCGCCCAGACCACCTTCGTGGCCGGACTGCTGGGACGAAGGGCCGAGGAGGCGCGCCCTTAGGCGGGCGCGGCGTCCTCTGCGACCGCGCCGGCCTCGGCCAGGTCATCCACCGAAACCGTGACGCCGGCGACCAACGCGCCCAGGGCGGTGGCTGCGGCGAGACGCGGGGCGAAGATGATGGCGGCGATGCCGGCGGCGGCGACGTGGAGCGCCTTGGTCTGCACCATGGTGCGGCCGTCGGCGGCGCGCACCGTGACGGTGCGTGAGTTGATGGTCCCGAAGAAGTCGGTGAGTTCGTCGTTCACGCCACCAAGGGTAGCCCGGGGCCGTTGGTGTGCAGCGGGCGAACTGGGCGCTCTGCCCTCCCTAACCTCGGCGGGTGCGCGCCCTCCAGATCGACCGGATCGGATCCCCCCTCGCCGCAGTGACCCTGCCCGACCCGCAGCCCAGGCCCGGGGAGGTGCAGGTGCGGGTGGAGGCGGCCGGGATCTGCCGCTCCGACGTCCACTACCGCTCCGGACATCGCCGCATCCCCGGGGTGCCCCTGGTGCCGGGTCACGAGGTCGCCGGTGTCGTCGCCGCCATCGGCGACGGGGTCCCGGCAAGCCGGATCGGCGAGCGGGTCTGCCTGCACTACCTGGTGATCTGTGGCCGCTGTGCGGCGTGCCGCCGCGGCGCCGAGCAGTTCTGCGAGGTCGGCCAGATGATCGGCCTCGACCGGCAGGGGGGCTATGCCGAGGCGATCGTGGTCCCGGCGGTGAACGCGGTCCCGATCCCCGATGGAGTCTCGACCGAGGCGGCGGCGGTGATGATGTGCTCGACGGCGACCGTGCTCCATGCCCTGCGCCGCGCCGGGATGCGGCCCGGCGAGACGGTTGCGGTGCTCGGCGCCGGCGGCCTGGGGATCTCGGCGGTGCAACTCGCCGCGGCCCTCGGGGCGGGCCGGGTGTTCGCCGTCGACGTCAACCCGACCAAGCTGGCCGCGGCGGAGCGCCTCGGGGCGATCCCCGTCGACGGACGCGGCGACGTCGCCTCGGAGCTGCGCGCCGGAGGTGGAGCCGACATCGCCCTGGAGCTGGTGGGCATCGCCGACCTGATGCGCCTCGGCGTGGCCAGCCTCAATCCCGGGGGTCGCGCCGTCGCCGTGGGGATCACCCACGAGGAGTTCGGTCTCGATCCCTTCCGTGACCTCGTGCTCGCCGAGCGCAGCATCGTCGGCTCCGCCGACCACCTGCTGGCGGAGGTGCATGAGGTGCTGCAGATGGCCGCCGCGGGCCGCATCGATCCCGGAGTGGCGATCACCGCCCGGGTGCCGCTCGAGGCCGCCGCGGTCAATCGCGCCATGGACCGCCTCGAGGGATTCGGGGATGACATCCGCACCGTCATCACTGCCGCGGGGGAGGGGTAGGGTCGGATGGTGCGTCTCCCCCCCGAGGTGATGGCCACCATCGTCGCCCACGCCCGCGCCGTCGCTCCCGAGGAGGGCTGCGGCCTGCTCGCAGTGGACGAGTCGGGTGAAGTCCGCCACGCCTACTGCCTGGGCAACGTCGAGCGCTCGCCGGTGCGCTTCACCATCGATCCCGACGGGCACTTCGCCGCCCTGCGGCATACCGAGGCCATGGGGTGGATCATCGGCGGAGACTTCCACTCCCACCCCCGCTCGGCAGCCCTGCCGTCGCGCACCGACGTCGCCGGGGCGCTCGATCCGGACTGGCTGCACGTCATCGTCGGGCTCGCTGGGGAGGTGGCCGAGGTGCGGGCCTGGCGGATTCGCTCCGGTGAAGTGACCGAGGAGCCGGTGGCCGTGACCGGGGACGTCGCATCGTGACCCCGAGCTATCACGAACTGGTCGCACAGGCGAAGCGGGAGATCCGCGAAGTCACCGCGCCAGAACTCGCCGCGCTCGACCCGCCACCCCTGATCGTGGACGTGCGCGAGACGCACGAGTACCACACCGGAACCATCCGCGGGGCGGTGCTGGTGCCGCGCGGGGTGTTGGGCAGCGACATCGGCCGTCTCGTTCCCGACCCGGAGACCGAGATCGTGTTGATCTGCTCCGCGGGGAATCGGTCTGCCCTCGCGGCCAAGGAGTTGCAGGACCTGGGGTACCGGCGGGTCGCCTCACTCGCCGGCGGCATGATGGCGTGGCGGATGTCCGGTGGCGACACCGCCCTGCCCCGCGACGAACCGGCGGCCCGTTACGCCCGTCATCTCGTCCTTCCCGGCGTCGGCGCCGCCGGGCAGCGCCGGCTCGGCGCCGCCCGGGTGCTGGTGGTCGGCGCCGGCGGGTTGGGTTCACCCGTGTTGCTCTACCTTGCCGCCGCCGGCGTCGGCACGATCGGCGTCGTCGACGCCGATGTCGTCGACGTATCCAATCTCCAGCGCCAGATCGTCCACGACACCGCGGGCGTGGGCAGGCCCAAGGCCGAGTCGGCGGCCGAGGCGATGGTGGCGCTCAACCCCGGCGTCGCAGTGATCGCCCATCCCGAGCGCCTCGTGGCTTCCAGTGCCCACCGGCTGCTATCCGACTACGACCTCGTGGTCGATGGATCGGACAACTTCGAGACTCGATATCTGCTCAACGACACCGCCCTCGAACTCGGCATCCCGTTGGTGCACGGCTCGGTGTTCCGCTGGGAGGGCCAGGTGACCGTGGTCGATCCGCATCGCGGCCCCTGCTACCGCTGCCTGTTTCCCGAACCGCCCCCACCCGATGTGGCTCCCGATTGCGCGGTGGCCGGGGTGTTCGGGGCGGTGCCCGGTGTGATCGGATCGTTGATGGCGGTCGAGGCCGGCAAGGTGATCCTTGGGGCGGGGGACGCCCTGATCGGGGTGTTGCTCGTCTACGACGGCTGGACCGGCGAGTTCACCCGGCTCGCGGTGCGGCGCCGCCCCGGGTGCCAGGCCCCGCATCGCTGAGCGGGCTCGGCTGGCGAAGATCGTGCCCTTGGTCTCAACGGCGCCGAGGGGATGAGTTCGAACGCGACCACCGCCGGGACCGTGGTGTCGGTACCGGGCACGAGGGCAGCTGGCGCTGATGAGCGTTGGGCGAGCGTCCCAATGATGCCTCTAGGGAGCCGCCACCACCCGATAGACCGTCCCCTCCCGGGTGATGTAGAGCTCACCGGCGAGATCGACGCCAAAGGATTGGAGCCGCCAGTCCGTCTCCGCGAGGACGCCGCTCTCGATCACCGTGCCTTCGGCATCGACCCGCAGGGCGAACAGGTCGCCGGTGCACCAATCGGAGTAGAGGTAGGTGCCGAACAGTTCCGGGATCTCCGCTCCGCGATACACATAGCCGCCGGTCACCGAGCACCAGCCGTTGCTGTGCGGGTACTCGTGGATCGGTGGGGTGAGCGCGGGATCGGCGCATTGCTCGGCGGTGCCCTCGTGGCAGTGGGTGCCCTCGAGCACATCCCAACCCAGGTTCGTGCCACCATCGGCGATCGTCACCAGGTCGATCTCCTCCCATTCACCCTGGCCGACGTCCCCGATCCAGAGGTCGTCACCATCGAAGGAGAACCGCCAGGGGTTGCGCAGTCCCAGCAACCAGACCTCGGGAGCGCCGTCGATGCCATCGGCGAACGGGTTGCCCGGGGGGATCGCATATGGCCCGCCACCGTCGACATCGATGCGCAGGATCTTGC
>DNGH01000174.1 GCA_003486285.1 Actinomycetota bacterium | reverse complement strand
CGCACCAGATAGCGCTTGCCGACCCTGGTGGGGGTCCGCCGCTCGCGAACGGACGGGGTGCCGAGGACCGTCATCGGGCGTAGTCGGTGGCCCGCAGCTCCCGGATCACCGTGACCTCGATCTGCCCGGGGTACTGCAACTCGTCCTGGAACCGCTTGGCGATGCGCCTGGCGAGATCGTGAGCCGCCAGATCGTCCACCGTGCCCGGGTCGACCACGACCCGCACCTCACGCCCCGCCTGCATGGCGTAGACCCGCTCGACTCCGGGGAAGCTGCGGGCGATCGCCTCGAGCTGCTCCAGGCGCCGTACGTACGATTCGACGGCCTCCCGACGCGCCCCGGGCCGTGAAGCGGAGACCGCGTCGGCGGCCTGGACGATCACCGCAGTGAGGGTGCGCGGCTCGACCTCGTTGTGGTGAGCCTCGATGCCGTGGACGATCGCCGGAGCCTCGCCGAAGCGGCGGGCGATCTCGGCACCGACCATGGCGTGCGAGCCACCCAGCTCGTGGCTCACTGCCTTGCCGATGTCGTGGAGGAAGGCGGCACGGCGCGCCTCGACCGGGTCCACCCCGATCTCGGCAGCGAGCATTCCCGCCACCTTGGCCGCCTCGATGAGGTGGTGCAGCACGTTCTGCCCATAGGAGAGGCGGTACTTGAGCCGTCCGAGGAGGTTCACCAATTCGGGGTGGATGCGCGAGATCCCCACCTCGAGGATGGCCCACTCCCCGGCATCACGGACGCTCTGCTCCACCTCGGCGAATGCCTTCTCGTAGGCGTCCTCGATCGAGGCGGGATGGATCCGCCCATCGGCGATGAGGCGCTCGAGGGCGATGCGGGCCACCTCGCGCCGCACCGGATCGAACGCCGAGATCCCCACTGCCTCGGGGGTGTCATCGACGATGATGTTCACTCCGGTGATCGACTCGAAGGCGCGAATGTTGCGCCCGTCACGACCGATGATGCGGCCCTTCATGTCGTCGCTGGGCAGCACCACGGTGGTGACCGTCGTCTCGGCCACGACCGCGGAGGCGAGCCGTTGTACCGAGGACGTCAGGATCCTGCGGGCGCGGCGGTCGGCCTCCTCGCGAGCCTTCATCTCCAGGTCACGCATCAGGACCATCGCCTCGCGACGGGCCTCGTCCTCGACCCGCTGCAGCAACTCCGTCTTGGCGGCCTTGGCATCGACGCCGGCCAGCTTCTCCAGGGAGGCGCGGGCATCCTCCCGCAACTCCTCGGCGAGACGCCGGGCATCGACGACCTCGTGTTCCCGCTCGATCAGGTTGGTCTCGCGCTGGGCGAGGTTGGCGGCGCGCTGCTCCAGGGTCGCCTCCCGCTGCACGGAGCGCTCCTCCTGGGCCTCGAGTTCCAGGCGTCGGTGATCGAGGCCCGCAGCCTCACGCTCCCGGTAGGCCGTGGCCGTCGCCCGAGCCTCCCGCTCGGCGCCTTCGAGGACCCGCTGCGCCTCGCGTCGGGCCTCCCGCACCACATCGTCGGCGGTGGAGCCGGCGCGTCCCAGGCGCTTGCGCTGCCACACCCGCCCCACGCCAAAGCCCAGCAACAAGGCCGCTACGGCGGCTGCCGCGGCAATGATTGCGGTCGACATCGGCGGGCTCCTCTCGACAACCCCGGAAAACACGGCGCGCCGAGCACAGGGCTCGACGCGCACTGGACGGGACCTCGTCAATCGCCGACTTGGTCGCTCGATCCTTCCGACAGGGGGTTGTTATGCGGTGCTTGGTTTCAGGTGTTGAGTGCGCGTTGGGGGCCAATCGTACTGCGCCGCTCCCCCAACCGAAGGCATGATTTTCCCAGGGTCAGGACCCTGCGGAACTCACTCGTCGCTGTCGCCGAGGTCAGCCTTGGCTCCCAGATCGGTGCCCTCCTCGGCATCGGGTTCGGACGCGTCGAACGACCCCGCCCCGGACCCGGCGATCCCGACGGTCTCGAGCACCCGCGCCTGGAGTTGCATCGCCACCTCGGGGTTCTCCCGCAGGAAGCGCTTGGCGTTCTCCCGTCCCTGGCCGAGCTGGTCGCCGTCGAAGGTGTACCAGGCGCCGCTCTTGCGGACCACGTCGTGCTCCGCGGCCACGTCGAGCAGGGAACCCTCGCGGGAGATCCCCTCGCCGAACATGATGTCGAACTCCGCCTTGCGGAAGGGCGGTGCCACCTTGTTCTTGACGACCTTGGCCACGACCCGGTTCCCGACCGCCTCCTGGCCTTCCTTGATGGACTGGATGCGGCGGATGTCGATGCGCACCGAGGAGTAGAACTTCAGCGCCCGGCCGCCCGGGGTGACCTCGGGGCTGCCGAACATGACCCCGATCTTCTCCCGGAGCTGGTTGATGAAGACTGCGGTCGTCTGCGACCGGTTGATGCTCCCGGCGAGCTTGCGCAGCGCCTGCGACATCAGGCGAGCCTGGAGCCCGATGTGGTTGTCCCCCATCTCCCCCTCGATCTCCGCCCGAGGGACCAGCGCCGCCACCGAGTCGATCACGACCACGTCGAGGGCACCGGAGCGGATCAGCATGTCGGTGATCTCCAGGGCCTGCTCCCCGGTATCGGGCTGCGAGATGAGCAATTCGTCGACGTCGACACCGAGGGCGGCCGCATAGCCGGGGTCGAGGGCGTGCTCGGCATCGATGAAGGCGGCGATCCCGCCGTTGCGCTGCGCCTCGGCCACGATGTGGAGGGCCAGGGTCGTCTTGCCGCTGCTCTCCGGGCCGAAGATCTCGACGATGCGTCCCCGAGGGACGCCACCGATGCCAAGGGCAAGATCGAGCGCCAGGGCGCCGGTGGAGATGGCGCCGATCTTCTGCACGTTCTCGGCGCCGAGGCGCATGATGGCGCCCTTGCCGAACTGCCGCTCG
>DNGH01000092.1 GCA_003486285.1 Actinomycetota bacterium | reverse complement strand
CCGGGTGCCGGGTGCCGGACCACTTCTGAAGGTCTGGCTGACCGCTGACCGCTGACCGTCAGGCTGTCTGCTGTGGGCTGTCGGCCCTCTGAACTCTGAACTCTGAACTCTGAACTCTGAACTCTGAACTCTGAACTCTCAGAGCGGAATCCTCATCCCCTCGTGGGCGGCGTCCACGACGGGGAACCCCATGCGGGCGGCGGCGCGGATCGCCGTCACCTGGTCGTCGGTGCGGTCGGGATCGTGGCTGGTGAGCACCAGGCGGCCCACCTTGGCGGCGTGGGAGATGCGCACCGCACCCTCCCAGTCGCTGTGACCCCACCCCCGCCGCGGCCCGCGCCGCTCCTCGGGGGTGTACTGGCCGTCGTAGATGAGGACGTCGGCGCGATGCGCCAGCTTGACGAGACGCTCGTCGGCCTCGGCGTCACCGCATTCCTGGTCCGTGGCGATCACGACGGTGTGATTGCCCTCGAGCCGATAGCCGACCACGCCGCCGGGATGGTTCAGCTCGGCATGCGTGACCCGCACCGGGCCGACATCGACGCAGTCCTCCAGGGGCCGGATACGCAATTGGGCGGGCACGTCGATCAGCGCCACCGGCCACCACGGGCGGCACATCACGGTGCACAGCGTCTCCTCGGGGTCACGGCCCTCCAGCGGGGGTCCCCAGATGTCCACACGGTTCTCCGGGCTGTAGAGCGGCGAGAACATCGGCATGCCCTGGATGTGGTCCCAGTGGTAGTGCGTGAGGAACAGCGAGAAGCGCAGCGGGACGTTGCGATCGGTGATCCGGTGCTGGAGTTGGCGGAGGCCGGTGCCCGCGTCGACGACGAGGAAGTGGTTGGGTTCCACCTCGGCGTAGAAGCAGGTGGTGTTGCCGCCGAAACGCTCGTACTCGGGACCCGATACCGCCATCGAGCCGCGGCACCCAGCTACAACGAGAGAGAGGCCGCTCATCGAGCCGGCCCCGTGATCCGGGGAACCATGGATCAGTCGCCCGGCGCCGGGTCGCTGCTGCGGAGACGGGAGTCCAGCTCGGCCATCAGGTTGTTGTGGAACCTGTTGGCGAGTTCGGCCATGATCTTGTCGCCGGCACGAGGGTGCACCTTGATCAGGGCCCGCAGGTCCCATGAGGTGATAAGCAGGCAATGGGTGTCACCGGTGGCCAGCACATCCGCCGTCCGCGGCGTGTCCTCGAGGAGGAGGGCCATCTCACCGAAGTAGTCTCCGGGCCCGAAGTCGGCCAGAACGATGTCGCCCTTGCGGGCCTGGGCGGTCCCGTCGAGAAGCACGTAGAAGGCACGGCCGCCTTCGGCACCTTCCTCGATGATCTTCTCGCCCTTGGCAAACGATCGTTCCCGGGCGGTCTCGACCACGCTGCCGATCTCGCGGTCGGAGAAGTCTGCAAAGAGCGGGCTCTGCTTCAGCGCCTTCACCGTGTCCATGGGCGTAAACCACCTTCTCGGGTCGCTACACGATATCGGAACCGCAAGGGTTCGTCGCCGCACCCGGCCGGGCGACCGCCTCCGGGGGGTTCAGTCCGCGGCCTGCCGACCCGGCCCCAGCGGTTCCAGGGTTCCCAGCGACTCCGCCACCACCACCGCCTCGTCGCCGAATTCGAGACGGAACGAGGCCTCGGGATTGCTGAAGGTCTTGGTGCCCCGCACCACTGCCAGCAGCGTGGCGTGATGGTCGCGCCGCAGGCGGGCCGAGAGGTCGTCGATGCTCAGGCCGACATAACCGTCGGGGAGCGCCACCCGGTACAGCTCCGATCCCTGGCCACCGGAGACGATGTCGGTGACCAGCGATCCGAGCCCCGGGTACATGGCGGTGCGGGCGAGCAAACGAGAGGCCAGCCGCGACGTGACGAGCAACTCGTCCACCTTCGACCGCTCGAAGTGCTGCACATGCCTGGGGTTGTTGACCTCGACGACGGTGCGCACCTCCGGTGCGATGCTCTCGATGGCGAGCCCGATCAGCAGACTCCGCATGTCGGCGGCATCAGTGGCATCGGTTGGACAGATGATCGCCGCCGACGCATGTCTGATACCGGCGCGCTCCAGATCCTCGGCGGAGGTGGCATCACCCCGCACGAAGTAGACGCCGTCGCCGGCCGGGCTCTTCTCGGCATCGTGGAGCAGGGCGATCCTCACGCCGTACTCGTCGGTGCGCAGCTCTTCGACGAGGTCGCGGGCGGTGGCGTTCCACCCGCAGATCACGATGTGGTCTTCGTACCCGGCTGCTCCCATGCCCTGACCCTCCTTGACGAGGAAATCGATCACGAACCCGACTACCGCTCCGGTCACTGCCGCCAGGATCGCCACCCCGAAGAGGGCCAGGATCCAGTGGATCACCCATCCCCAGGGCGTGGTGACATAGGAGATGTCCCCGGCATCGAGGATGGTCATGACGGCCCAATAGAGGGACTTGCCGAATTCGGGGAACTCGACGTCCCTTTCGACCAGCGTGACCGCGATCGCAGCGAGGACGGTCACGCTGACGCTGGTGATCACCAGTGGGCGCAGCACCCGGCCCCCGTACTGCTTACGGATGCGCTTGTAGTGCCAGACGAGCCGCTTCAACAAGCCGGGTCCCCTAAACGGAAGAGGGCGGCATCATATGGGTCTCGAGGCCGCCTCACCCGTCGCGGAGCCACTAGGGCCATTCGCCCCTGGCCGCAGGCCCGCCCCCCCGCCAGTCTGAACGCCGAGAGGATGGTCGGCGGGGGCGCTCGGCCCGGCCCGCACAGCGCCCCCTCCTGTGAGTGGTGGGTGGCGTTCCCGCCGGCCCCTCCTTTCGCCCGGGGTTCCGCGACCCCGGGCGAACTCGTTTTTCTGGACGCCCTCGCCCCACCGAAGCCTGCAGGCGGCAGGGAGCAGGTGGCAGCGACAATGGCGTCGATTCGCCAGGTTCCGCCTGCAACCTGCAACCTGCAACCCGCCCTCCTACCGTCCCCCCATGACCGCACCGCTCACCGTCGCCGTGCTCGCCGGTGGGGTGTCGCGGCGGATGGGAACGGACAAGGTGGTGCTCGAGATCGATGGCTTGGCTCTCGTCGATCACGTCCTCGCCGCCGCCGGAGGCCTCCCAGCCCTGGTGGTGGGAAGGCCGCACCCGACCCACCCCTGGGTGGGCGATCCGACCCCCGAGCGCCGCGGCCCGCTCGCCGGTCTGGTGGCGGCGCTCACTGCCTCCGCCGGCCCGGTGCTCCTGGTCGGTGCCGACCAGCCCTGGCTGCGACCGGCGACGGTGCAGGCGCTGGCTGCCGTCGATGCCACCGACGCGCCCGCGGCGCCGGTGGATGGCGGGGTACGACAGGTGCTGTGCGCGGTGTACCCCCAGCAGGTGCTCGCCTCGGCCGGTCGCCTGCTCTCCGCCGGGCACGGCCTGCAGGCACTGCTCGACGGCGGCTGTCGTCTGGTTTCCTCCGCCGAGTGGCGCACCTGGGGCGAAGACGGGCGTTCGTGGTTCTCGGTCGACACTCCCGACCTGATGACCGCGGGACTGGAACGCTACGGTTCCCCGCGATGAGGGACGCCGGGTACTACCGCGGCCTGGTCGACGCGGCGATGCGCCCGTACCAGTGGATCGTGTGCGCCGATGCCGCGGCGGGCTTCACCGCCGGGATCAGACGCTGGCGGGAACAGGGCTTCCCGCGTCCGCTCGTCCTCGCCGGCACCCCCGGCACGGGCGACCTCCCCACTGCGGAGGAGTGCGAACTGGTGATGCTCGGCACCTCGGGGGACACGATGATGGGAGGCATCCGCGCCTTTCACGACGCGCTGCGCTCGCTTCCTCCCGAGGTCGTGGCGCGGATCGAGGCGTGGGATCCAGGAGGGGAAGCCCGCGTCCTCGCCTCCTTCCTCGACAACACCCTCTCGATCGCCGGGCGGCACTCGTGGGGCGCCCGTCCGGTGGAATGGCTGGAGCTCGAGGACAAGACGCGCGCCGACTCGATCTGGGAGGCCGCCGCCGTCGACCACGCCCCCACCATGGTGGTGCCCGCCACCGCCGCGGAACTGGTGAACGCGGCGCACGCTCTCGGCGGAGATGCCGGAACGGTGTGGGCGGGCGACAATCGCGAGGGATGGCACGGCGGCGCCGAGTACACCCGGTACGTGGCCGACCCCGACCAGGCTGCGGAGACGATCGAGTTCATGGCCGGTCACTGCGACCGGGTCCGGGTCATGCCCTTCCTGGAAGGCGTGCCATGCAGCATCCACGGCATGGTCTTCCCCGACTCGGTGGCGGCGTTCCGCCCCGTGGAGATGGTGGTGTTCCGGGTCCCCGGGTCGGATCGCTTCCGCTACGGCTCGGTCGCCACATCGTGGGATCCACCCGATGAAGTGCGCGAGGAGATGCGTGCCGCGGCCCGCCGCGTCGGCACCCACCTGCGCCACCGGGTCGGGTTTCGCGGGGTGTTCACCATGGACGGTGTCGCCACCGCCGATGGCTGGCTTCCCACCGAACTCAACCCGCGTTTCGGAGCGGGCCTGGGACCGGTGGCTCGGGCTGCCGACCTCCCCTTGCTGGGCCTCAGCCGGCTGCTCATCGCCGGCGAGACCGCCGGCCTCGATGCCGTCGAGATCGAGGAGATCGCGGTTGCCGCCGCCGACGCGACCCGCCATCTCGGCGGCATGACCGTGGTCGATCGCCCGGTGGCGGCCACCGAGACGGTGCGGGTGCACTGGGATGGGACCGCGGTGCATCCGGTCGCCGACGGCGAGGGCAACGCCATGCTGGAGCGCGGCCCCGCGGCGTCGGGAGGTGCGGTGCGCTTCGTCCTCGATCCCGAGCACGTCGTCCCGGGCACCCTCGGCGCCACCGTGGTCGCCGCCGCATTCGCCACAGCAGATGCCACGTGGGACACCGGGATCGGGCCGCTGATCCCCGCCGTCGCCCATTGAGACCGCGCCGACTGCCGGCATCCGGGGTCGAGGTCTCAGTTGTCAGGTGTCAGGTCGCGCGTCCGGATTGGCTGAAACCTGACTCCTGATACCTGACACCTTCTACAGCGGTTCGAACCGTGCGGTGAAGTGGCGCAGCCAGGGAGCGCTCTGGCTGATCCGGTAACCGCGCAGCGCAGCTGCCTTCTTGGCGACGGCCACGACGACCTCGCCGACGTAGTCGATGTGGCTCTGGGTGTAGGTGCGTCGCGGCACTGCCAGCCGCACCAGTTCCATCGCTGCCGGGGTCTCGGTGCCGTCGTCGTGGGGCACCCCGAACATCACCGAGCCGATCTCGACGCCGCGCACGCCGCCCTCGCGGTACAACTCGACGGCGAGCGCCTGGGCGGGGTACTGCGACGGCGGGATGTGGGGCAGGAGCGCCTTGGCGTCCAGGTAGACCGCATGGCCTCCGGGCGGCCAGACGATGGGGACCCCGGCGTCGCGGCACTTCTCCCCCAGGTACTCGGTGCTGCGGATCCGATAGCGCAGGTAGCCCTCGTCGAGCACCTCGTCGAGACCGGTGGCGATCGCCTCGAGGTCGCGGCCCGCCAGGCCCCCGTAGGTGGGAAAGCCCTCGGTGAGGATGAGGAGGTTGCGGCATTGCGCCGCCAGCTCGGGATCCTTCATGGCGAGGAAGCCGCCGATGTTGGCGATGGCGTCCTTCTTGGCCGAGAAGGTGACACCGTCGACCAGCGAGAACATCTCCTGAGCGATCTCACGCGGGGTGCGGTCGGCCTGGCCCGGCTCCCGCAACTTGATGAACCAGGCGTTCTCGGCGAAGCGGGCGGCGTCCATGTAGAAGGGCAGGCCGTGCTCGTCGCACACCGCCCTCACCTCGCGGAGGTTGGCCAGCGACACCGGCTGGCCGCCACCCGAGTTGTTGGTCACCGTGATCATCACCAGCGGGATGCGCTCGGCGCCGACCTCGGCGATGGTGGCGCGCAGTGCGGCGACGTCCATGTTCCCCTTGAACGGATGGTCGGCGGCGGGATCGTGCCCCTCCGCGATCACCATGTCGCGCGCCTCGGCGTGCTGGTACTCGATGTTGGCCCGGGTGGTGTCGAA
>DNGH01000033.1 GCA_003486285.1 Actinomycetota bacterium | reverse complement strand
CGGGGACGCGCTTGGACATCCGCGAGAAGCTCAGGGTGACCGCGGTGGACGACACCAACCCGCCGAGGAGACCCGTCGGGGCCAGGCCCCTGGGCCCGAGGACACGCAGGGCGACGTACCCGGCAAGTCCGATCCCGGCCACGAACACGACCATCAGCCAGATCTCGAATGGATTGATCGCGTCGAACGGCCCCATCTTGCGATCCGGCACGAGGGGGAGGATGACCGCGGTGAGCACCCCGAACCGGAGCACCGCCAGGAGGTCCTGCTCGGAGAAGCGCGTCACGACGCCGTGCAGCCACGCCTTGGACTCGAGCAGCAGCGCGACCCCGACTGCGAGGGCGAGGGCCACCACTTCCTCGCCCTGCCAGGAGAGCACCCCACACACGAACGCGGCGAAGGCCGCCGCCTCGGTGGTGGTGCCGATGTCGCCATGTCGGCCGACCATCCAGTACTCCGTCACGAGGAGGGCGCCAAAGGCGGCGGCAGCGACGGCGAAGGCCCCGGCCCCGAATTCGTCGCCGAGATAACCCGCCCCCGCTCCCCACAGCGAGTACAGCGCAAAGGTGCGCATCCCCGCCATCCCGTGGGCGTCGGGGCCCCAGCCGATCTGGCGCTCCAGGCCGATCAGCGCGCCGAGAACGAGGGCGAGGCCGAAGGGGAGGATGAGATCGGCGGAGTCCATGGCCGGAGCCTATTGCTCGGCGGCGGGGGCCGGGCTCATGCCCAGAGTTCCGGTCCTTCGAGTTCGATCCCGCCGTCGTGGGGGTAGCAGAAGGCCCACATCTCTCCGGGCTCGGCCGACCGGGCCACCGGATGGCCCGGCGTGGCGGCATGGGCGCGGGCGTGGCGGTTGGGTGACTCGTCACAGCAGCCGACGGCGCCACAGGCGACACAGAAGCGCAGGTGCACCCAGGTGTCACCCTTGGCCAGGCATGGCCCGCAGCCCTGCCGGGGCTTGGGGTCGTTGGGTACGGACTTCAAGTGCTCGCAGGGCGCTCGCATGTTCCTCCTATGACGGTGGTCCGGCGATTGGAAGCGCCACCCGGAAGGTGGTGCGACCGGGAACCGAATCGACGGTGATGTCGCCACCGTGGCGGTTGACCACGATCCCATACGTGATGTCGAGACCGAGACCGGTGCCCTTGCCGGGCGCCTTGGTGGTGAAGAACGAGTCGAAGATCCGGGGCTTCACCTCGGGAGGAATTCCCGGCCCATCGTCCTCGACATCGATGATCACCCACTCGCTCTCCACCCGCGTGCGGATCGTGATGCTGCTCCCTCCGCCGGTCCGGACCGCATCTACCGCGTTGTCGATGAGGTTCGTCCAGACCTGATTCAGCTCCGACCCGTACGCGGGGATCTCGGGGATCTCCTCGAACTGGCGCATCACCGCGATGTCGCCGATCTTGGTGTGCATGATCAGCAGCGTGTCCTCGATGCCCCGCACGAGATCCACCTGCTGCACCGGGGCCCGGTCCAGGAACGAGTACGACTTGAGGGCACTCACGATCTCGAACACCCGCCGTGACCCCTCGACGACCTGGAACAGCAGATCGTGGGCGTTGCCGGCGGCCACCAGCAGCGCCACGACATCAGCCAGTTCGGCGTCCGGTGCGGTCGCCAGCGCCGTGTGATCGATGCCGGCGCCGACCAGCGTCGGGGCGCACCCCCACGGCTCGGCGATGCCCGATGCCTCCAGCCACTCCTCCAGGGCGGTCTCGGCGTCGCTGCGGGCGATCGGGTCGAGGTGTGGGCGCGCCGTGGGATCCGAGGCTTGGGCGAGCAGCGGGGCCACCGCGGCGGGGAGTTCCCTTCCGAATGCGGCACGTCTCGTGGCGTAGGCGTCTACGGCGGCCTCGAGTGCCACCGCAGCGCGCTGCACCGCCGATGCCGGATTGTTGAGTTCGTGGGCGAGTCCCGCAGTGAGGGTGCCCAGCTGGGCCATCCGCTCGCTCTGCTGCAGGCTCGCCTCGTTCTGCCGGCGCCGGGCCAGGAGTACCTCGAACAATGCCCGCATTGCGGTCTGGCTCGTGTCGAGCAGTTCGTCGAGACGATCCCGCGGGATGGTGATCGCCGACGCCGCGGTGCGGGCTCGCGCGGTCGCCATGCGCGGGGCGTCCTCGAGCAGGGACATCTCGCCGATGACGTCACCCTCGTGACGCACCGCGAGGAGCACGTCGCGCCCGACGCTCTGCTTGATGATCTCGATCTCGCCGGAGGTGATGACGAACGCCTCGCCACCGGGGTCGCCCTCGGCGAAGAGCTGGGCGCCCTTGACGATGTCGATCTCGCGCGAGCCCCGGCACAGGCGTTCGAGATCGTCGTAGGTGAGCCCGGCGAAGAGCGGCACCGTGGCGAGACGCTCGATGACGTTCATACGGTGGCGAGGTACTGGTGGACGAAGGAGACGCACACCGAGCCCTGCCCCACCGCCGAGGCGACCCGGCGCACCACGCCGTGGCGTACGTCGCCCGCGGCGAAGATCCCGGGGACGCTGGTCTCCATGAGGAAGGGATCGCGTTCCAGGGACCAGAGCTCACCGGGGATGTCGGGTCCGGTGAGGATGAACCCCTGCGGGTTGAGTTCGATCAGGCCCTTGACCATGTCGGTGTGAGGCACCGCTCCCACGAAGATGAACACCGCGGCGGCGGGGCGGCCCGCGGAGATGCCGGAGCGATCCAGGAGGATCTTCTCCATCCGTTTGCCCGCCCCGGTCACTCCCGCCACTTTGGTGTCCACCAGCACCTCGATGTTGGGGGTGTGGCGGATCTGTTCGATCAGATACGTCGACATCTTCTCCTCGAGGCTGGGTCCTCGCACCACGAGCGTCACCTGGGAGCAGAAGCGGGAGAGCATCATCGCCCCCTGCCCGGCAGAGTTGGCGCCGCCGATCACGAAGACGGGCTGGTCGCGGTAGGTGGTGGCCTCGGTCACCGCCGCCCCGTAGTACACCCCGGCCCCGAGGTAGTCGGCATAGCCCGGCACATCGAGGGTGCGCGTGGTCATCCCGGTGGCCAGCACCACAGCGCGTCCGCTGAGTTCGGTGCCGTCCCCGAGTGCGACGAACTTCACCTGGTCCTCGACCCGCACCGCGACGACCTCTCCGGCGGTGATGATCTCGGCACCGAGGCGCTGTGCCTGAATGGCGGCGCGCCGTGCCAGGTCGCTTCCGGCGATCCCCTTGGGGAACCCGAGGTAGTTCTCGATGCGCGACGAGGTGCCGGCCTGTCCGCCCGTGGCATCCCGTTCGATGACGACCGTGCGCAGCCCCTCCGACGCCCCGTAGAGGCCCGAGGCCAAACCGGCCGGGCCGGCACCCACCACGATCAGGTCATAGAAGGAGGCGGCGGCCTCGGTGTGGAGGCCGACCCTGGCGGCGAGGGTGCGCCGATCCGGGCTGGAGAGCGAGGTGCCGTCGGCGAACAGGACCAGGGGAAGCGGGGCATCGCCGGCGGCGGCGATCACGGCCGCGGCATCCGCATCGCGCTCGATGTCGAGGAATCGGTACGGGATCTGATTGCGGGCGAGGAAGTCCTTGGCGTCGTGCGTTGCCGGCGACCAGGTGGTGCCGAGGACGCGGATCCCGTCGAAGGGGGCTTCGGTGTTGGCCTGCCAGTCGGCGAGGAGGTCGTCGACCACGGGATAGAGGCGGTCCTCGGGCGGACTCCATGGCTTCAGCAGGTAGTGGTCGAGGCCGACCTCGTTGATCGCCTGGATGGCGGCATCGGTGTCGGCATAGGCGGTGAGGAGCACCGTGCGCGCACTCGGGTAGACCGGGGCAGCGGCGAGCAGGAACTCGGTCCCCGTCATCTCCGGCATGCGCTGGTCGGCGACGATGAGCGCCACCTCGTCGCCGCGCTGCTTCAGCGACCGCAAGGCTTCCAGAGCCTGGGGTCCGGAGGGGGCGGCGACGATCCGGTAGTCGGCGGCGTACCGGGCGCGCAGATCGCGCTGCACCGCGTCGAGTACCTGGGGATCGTCGTCGACGGTGATGATCGCGGGCTTGGCCACGGCATTCCTCGCTGGAGTCCGAGGATCGTACGCCATACGGAAGTGTTCAGTCGCTTCGAGCGGTCAGCGGTCAGCGGTCAGCGGTCAGTCCGACCCTTGGGTACGCTCACACCACTGTGACCTCTCGGGCCGACCCGTCGCTGTCCGATGTGCTGGCGGCGCGGGAGTGCATCGCCCATCTGATCCGCCCGACTCCGTTGTTGGCAGCCCAGGAGTTAGGCCGGCAGGTGGCGCTCAAGGCGGAGTGCCTCCAGGAGACCGGGTCGTTCAAGGTGCGTGGTGCGGCCAACATGTTGCTCTCGCTCGACCAGAAAGAGCGGGCCGCCGGGGTAGTGGCGGTGTCGTCGGGGAACCACGGCCGGGCCGTGGCATTCGTGGCGGCCGGCCTCGGCATCCGCGCCACGGTGTGCGTCTCGGCGCGGGTCCCCGCTGCCAAACAGGACGCCATCCGCAGCCTTGGCGCCGTGGTGGTGGTCGGCGGTACCGGACAGGACGAGGCCGAAGCCGCCGCCCGCCGCATCGTTGCGGAGACCGGGGCCACCTTCGTCCACCCGTTCGACGACCCTCGGGTGATCGCGGGACAGGGCACGCTCGGTTGTGACATCGTCGACGAGGCGCCGGAAGTCGAGTTGCTGGTGGTGCCCCTGTCCGGGGGCGGACTGATCGCCGGTGTGGCCCTCGCCGCCAAGGGGCTGCGCCCCGGGGTGCGGGTGATCGGGGTGAGCCAGGACCGAGGCCCGGCGATGCACGACTCGCTGGCGGCGGGTCGTCTCACAGATGTCGTCGAGGAGGACACCCTGGCCGATGCCCTCGCCGGAGGCCTCGGGCCGGAGAACCACCACACCATGCAGATGTGCCGCGAACTTCTCGACGGCATTGTTCTCGTCTCCGAGGAGGAGATCGCCGCGGCGATGCGCCACCTCCGCCACGCACACGGCCTGCGGGTCGAGGGTGGGGGAGCGGTGGGCGTCGCCGCCCTGATCGCCGGCAAGATCGTCCCCACCGGTCCCACGGTGGCGGTGGTGAGCGGGGGAAACGTGAGCGACGAAACCTGGGAGCGCGTGACCGGCTGAGGGGATGGCGTCGCACCCCCGACGCCGCGGAGGGTCATTGGCCTCTTGCGCCTCGACCGGTCCGGCGACAAGTTGGGTGGTCAGGCAGCAACCAGAAAGGCCACCATGCCTCGCTCCGCCGGCACCTTCGAGGCCACCGCGGTCACCGGGCGACAGAAGTTCGGTTCGACCCTCGCCACGTTGGCCCTGCTGGTCACGTGGCTCGCCGCGGTGGGCGGTTGGGCCTATCTGGCGGGCAAGTCCGGGGGGGCGTCCGGCCTCGACCTCGTCACCGAGACCGACTTCTTCCTCGGTTCGTGGGGGTACGTCTACATCCCCCTCGATACCGGCGCCCATGTCGTCGGCTACGCCCATCCCCCGATCGCCTTCTGGGTCGGGCTGGTGCTCTGGGCCTTCTTGGCTGGAGCACCCGTCGGCGCGGCGCGCGCCGTCGCTGCCGCCAGGGGCAAGAGCACGGACAGGTCTCGGCGGACCAAGAAGGCGGTGCGCGCTGAATCCCAGCATGTGACGCGCCAACTCCATGATCGTGGTGCCGGCGGCATGTTCTCCCGCCGTCCGTACCTCTGGTTGGGCATCGGGCTCCTCGGTGCGGTCCTGGTTCTGGGGATTGCCCTGTTCGGCGGGACGCCACCCGACGTCGAGTCGGGCCTGGCCATGGATGACCCCCAAAGGGGTTTGATCGTCTGGGTGGGCCTGGTGGGGAGCGTCCTCGGCATCGTCGGCCTGCTGCTGGCATTCCCCTATGGGCCCCGGGAGCGGATCGTCGTCGACGCCGCGGGCAACGTGCGTGGCGCCGACGAACCAGTCAGGACTCCGTGACGGGTGGGCAGACGATGTTGAAGCGGCTGGCCCGTTCCGGTCCTGACGTCGCCAAGCTGCTGCAGCGCAAGGACCTTCCCCGTCTGGTGCAAGCCCTGCAGCACGAGTCTTTCGGCGTCCGATCTCCGGCACCCGGTACCCGGTTCCCGGTACCCGGCAGCGGTAGCATCCCCTCCCCATGACCCTCCTCGCCCGCCTCATCACCGAAGGCAAGACCGCGCTCCACATCGGAGGAGAGTGGGCCGAGGCATCGGATGGGGGGACGTTCCCCGTGGTCGATCCAGCCACCGAGGAGACCATCGCCGAGGTGGCCAGCGGCACCGAGGCCGATGGCATCGCCGCAGTCGCGGCCGCTCATGCCGCCTTGGGCCCGTGGTCGGAATCCGCACCCCGCCAGCGCGGTGAACTGCTCCGCAAGGTCTTCGAGATGCTGATGGAGCGGGAGCGCGACTTCGCCGAACTGATCACCGCGGAGAACGGCAAGGCGCTGTCCGACTCGATCGGGGAGATGCGATACGGCGCCGAGTTCTTCCGCTGGTTCTCCGAGGAGGCGGTGCGCAACCGCGGCGAGATGTACCGCTCGCCGGCGGGTGACAAGCGGATCTTCGTGATCGACCAACCGGTCGGGGTGTCGGTGCTGATCACCCCGTGGAACTTCCCGATCGCCATGGGGACCCGCAAGATCGCCCCGGCACTCGCCGCCGGTTGCACCGTCGTGCTCAAGCCCGCCTCCGACACCCCGCTGGCGGCCCTGGCTCTCGCCGACCTGTTCGCCGAGGCCGGCTGCCCGCCCGGGGTGGTCAACGTGGTCCCCTCGCGACGGTCGGGCCCGGTGGTGGGGGCGATGCTGGCCGACTCCCGGGTGCGCAAGCTCTCCTTCACCGGTTCCACCGAGGTCGGCCGCACCCTGCTCGAAGCGGCGGCGGCGCGGGTGCTCAACGTCTCGATGGAGCTGGGTGGCAATGCGCCGTTCCTGGTCCTCGCCGACGCCGATCTCGATGCCGCGGTGGCCGGGGCGATGCAGGCGAAGATGCGCAACGCCGGGGAGGCCTGCACCGCGGCCAACCGGTTCTACGTCGCCGATCCCGTCGCTGACGAGTTCGCCGACCGGTTGTCGCAGGCGATGGCAGCCCTCCGGGTCGGACCGGGCATGGAGCCCGGAGTGGATGTCGGCCCGCTGATCAATGCCACTACCCGGGACAAGGTGGCGGCGCTGGTCGAGGAGGCCGCCGCTGGCGGCACGGTCGTCACCGGCGGCAGGGCCCCCAAGGGGAAGGGCTACTTCTATCTGCCCACGGTGATCAAGGACGTGGCTCGCAGCGCCGGGATCCTCACCACCGAGATCTTCGGCCCGGTGGCCCCGATCGTCCGCTTCCACGATGTCGACGACGCCATCACCCAGGCCAACGACACCGCCACCGGACTGGTGGCCTACCTCTATACCCGCGACGAGCGTAAGGGGCTCGAAGTGGCCGAACGCCTCGAGACGGGCATGGTGGGGTTGAACCGCGGGCTGATCTCGGATCCGGCGGCGCCATTCGGCGGCGTCAAGGAGTCGGGGCTGGGCCGGGAGGGATCACACCACGGGATGAGAGAGTTCCTCGAGCCGAAGTACGTGGCCACCAACTGGTGACGGGCCGGATCACCCCGGATACTTCGGGGGCAGGTACTCGGGGTCGTAGTACGACTCCACGGAAGCGGCATTGGGACCGTCCACCAGCTTGGCGAAGACGATGAGCCGGTGCCGCGACGATCCTTCGGGGGTGCAGGTGGTGAGGGTCAGCCAGGCGCCCTCCCACTGGTGGGTTACCCAGCTCTCGCTGGGCCAGACCACCTCGGAGCTGACGACCTCATAGGTGTGAGTGCCGATCATCGTCTCCACCATGATCTGATCGCCGGGCTCGAGCTCGTCGATCCGGTTGAACGGCGCCCCCCAGGTGGTGCGATGCCCGGAGATCACGGCGTTACCCAGCTGGCCGGGGATGGCGGTGTCCGACATGTGCCCCGGCCCCTGGCGCAGCTCGGGCACCCCGACGCCCTCGACCACGATCCGATCGACCCCGACCGCCGGGATGACGATCCGAGCCAGCGGAACCCCCACCTCTGGCGGGCCCTCGTACAGCCACGAGTAGAGCGCCGCCTCCTCCAAAGGAAACGGCCGCGCCGGCCCCACCGGGCCGATGATCACCGGCACGTCGTCTGGATCGTCGAAGGCGGAGGGATCGGCGATGGTGCCGGCGGGGGTGGCTTCCGGGGTGTACTCACCGACCCCGGCCGCCAGGCGGGCGGCGAACTCGCTGGCGAGATCGTCCTGGGTGCGGGCGGTCAGGATGTTGGTGCCGTACAGCTGGAAGGCGGCGTAGCCGACCGCGATCACACCCACCAGCGCCATGACGATGCCGATCAGGGTGAGAGGCATGATCGAGCGCGAGTCCGGGGCCTCCTCGGGGGGAGGGAGAGCTACGGCTCGGGGACTGCGGGCAACGGTCATGAGGCGTCCATCGAATATCCGATGCCCACTGCCTTCTCGTAGGTGAGAAGGTGGGATCCGGTCGTCGTATTGGCCGAATAATCCACCAACTCAGAGTACCCGGGCAGCGTGCATGTTGAACCCGTCGGTCCGGCGGGTTCCGAGAGTGCCGGGTCGACGTCATCCGGCTCACATCGGGAGGGCGACTGCGGATTGAGCCGCGGTCGACACCGAGGCAGATCAGCCGGCCGTCCGACTACCGAGCACCGCCGACGGAACGGAGTCACGCTGCTCGGGACCCGCCACGATCCGACCTCGCCCGAGACTCACCGTCCGGTCACGGCGCCGGTGTGGGTGCCGAC
>DNGH01000273.1 GCA_003486285.1 Actinomycetota bacterium | reverse complement strand
CGGCCACCCGCGCGGCCGCGGCCTTCGGGTCCCACGCGGTCGTCGCCGAGGCGAGCGGCAGGTCGTCGAACGGGATCATCGTCGGCGGGTCGAGCAGCGCCCGGCGGCCCTGCGACGAGGACGACACCAGGCCGATCGCGTCCCAGCGCCACTCGCGGATCTCGCGCACCAGCGTCTTGCCGTTCGGCTCGACGCGGATCCACCGGCGCACGTGCTCGGGCACGTCGGCGATCTCGACCTCGCGGTCGGCCTCGCGCAGCACGAACAGCTCGAGCGAGTTCTCGTCGATCACGCCCTCGAGGAGCTTGGTCGCGACCTTCTCTTCGGAGCCCGAGAGATAGCCGCGGTACCACACGCCGCCGTCGCCCCGGGTCTCGCGCGCCTCGATCACCTTGCCGAGGATCGTGGCGGCGTTCGGGTCGTAGGGGTGGCCGCTGTGGATCTTGACTCGGCCGGTCGGCACCCGCTCGGCGATCGTCTTGAGCCCCGAGCCGTAGACGAAGAACATGAGCCGATCGTTGACCAGCTCGTAGAACTGAGCGAGCGCTGAATACACCCAGCCGCCGTCCTTCTTGTCGACGTCGCCGACGGCCTGCAGCTTGACGGGGAGTCTTTCGATCGACATGGCTGGTGGACCTCCTAGAGCTCGCCCTGTTCGAGCGTCTCGATCGTGGCCGAGGCGTCGATGACGCCGTCGACATTGCGGCGGTAGAACACGTCGGGGCCGTGCTGCTCGACGCCGGAGAGCTGCTGGGCGACGTGGCGGGAGACGACGCCGCCCTCGAACACCTTCGTCGCGTCGACGGCGCGCCGGAGCTTGGCCGCCTGGAGCACGCCGATGCTGTTCGTCCGGAAGGCCATTTCGGCAGGCACGTCCTGGACGAACTCGGGCACCAGCGAGAGCGACAGCAGCTCGGCACCGGTCCCCAGCATCGGGACGATGGTGTCGAGCCAGAAGTGCTCCTTGCTCTCGCCGTAGTTGGCGCGGGTCGGGTCGGCCTGGGTGCCGGAGCGGCCGAGCAGGATCATCGGCACCCCGTGGACCATCGCCACCCGGTTCTCAGACGTGGCCGATAGCTCGCCGATCGCGAGCTTCTGGAAGTCCATGCCGATCACCTTGACGGTGACGCCCGGCGGCAGCACCGCGACGTCGCCGCGGCGCTTCCGGCCATAGCGCTGCTTCCAGAGCTGCCGCGCCTTCTCGGCCTGACCGTCGTCGAGGTCGTAGCCGTCGGGGCCGCCCGGCACCTCGAGGACGGCCGGCGGGACCGCGAAGTTCTCGAGCGTCGTCTTGAACAGGTCGACCAGCTCGTTGTCGACCTGAAGGTCGCGCATGGCCGAGTAGATCGGCGGCACCCCGAAGAACTGCTGCTCGGGGTCGACGTGCATCAGGTGGATCACGTCGGACAGCTCGATCGGCCACCACTTGCCGTGGGCGTTGTAGAGGTAGCGCTTGACGCCGCGGCGCGGGTCCGGCTCGACGGCGATGTAGCGCGGGTCGAGTCGCCACAGCTCGACGACGCGGCCGGAGCGGGAGCGGACCTTCTCCCACAGGGCGTTTCCGTAGACGTAGAGGTCCTGCCACAGCCGGTACATCAGCACCCGTCCGGAGAGCCCAGGCACGGGGCGGGCGCGGCCGCCGCGGCGGATCAGCTCGACCAGGGCGACGGCGCCGGGGTGGGCGGCGCCGCCGGCGGTGCTGTGACACAGCGATTGGCGGTCCTCGAGGTCGATCACGTCGACGCCGGCCTGGCAGCCCGAGGAGGCGAGCAGGTCGACGCAGCGGCGGAAGACGGCGTTGCGGCGGAAGCCCTGATGCACGAAGGCCGCGTGCGTCGCCGGGGTGTAGTGCGGCGCCTGGACCTGCCAGGAGAGCATGCGGCCGGCGACGGCCTGGCGAGGCTCGTCGAGGACGTGGACGGTGCGGGTCTGGAGGTAGGACGGGAGACCGCCACCGCCGCCGCCGAGCCGCAGCGGCCGGTCCGTCGACGGGAACAGCGCGTCGAGGAGCATCTACGCCGCTACCAGGCCCGCGGGAAGTGCCGGCGCGCGACCTGGATCACGACGCCGAGCAAGAGGATGCCACCGAGGGCCGCCGCGACCGGCGGCCAGCCCACCCACGCGGATGCTGCTCCGCCGACCAGGAGCAGCCCTGCTACCGTTTCCAGCGCCTGTGCCCTCGTCACGGAGGCTGATGATACACGGGGAAGCGCGAAAGATGCGAGGGCGGCGGTTAGACGCACCGCGCCGCTTGGTCCTTTTCGACCAGCTCCCCCTCCGCGATCGCGGCGTCGAGCTTGGCGAGCGTGGCGCGCATCCGATCGGCCAGGGTGGTGAATGCCGCCCGTAGTTCGGGAGTGTCGAGCGGTTCCTCCAGGTCCTCGTCGAGCAGCTTGGCGAAGTCGGCGTGTCGCACGATGTCAGGCCGGCCTCGCCCGTCCACGAAGAGCTTGATGCCCCACCCCTCGGTCGGCTCTAGATCGTGGCCCGTCCGGCCGGGTTCGTTCGGCCACACGGCGTCGAGCAGTGTGTCGGGGTTCGGCGGGTCGGCGAGGAATTCGCGGAGGGCTTCGTAGACCTCCAGTTCGATCATGAGCGCGATGCCGTCGGAGGGCTGCCAGAAGACTTGTTCGCTTCCGTCCCCGGCCAACCGCCTGACGATTTCGGTGGCGGAGACGATGTCCGGCGGCGTGGCGAGCGGCGGCTCTGGTGCCGACATCAGCCGCAGCTTCCACGAGTCGACGGGCATGGTCAGGATCGGGAGGCCCAACAGCGTGTCGTCTTCGCCGGCCACTGTCGCCGGTGTGTAGATGAAGCCGGGGCGCGCCGCGGCCACGTCAGCGGCGTTGCGCAGCAGCGCCACATGGCGCGTCGCCGGCGTCGTGGAGTGCCACGCGGCTGCCGCGCCCTCGTGCTCCTTCACCGCATCGATCAGGTCGGCAGCGGACGGCGGTTCGGTGAATTCGGCCAAGACGGTCATCGGCGGTGCTTCCGTGGTCGAAGATGCGAGGGCGGCGGAAACGGAGTCGCCATCGGCGAGCGGGGCCGACGACGCCGGCGACGTCGACCTGATGCCGAAGGCGGGGTCGTTCCCGCCGCCGAGGCGGACGGTAGCATGTCCGCCGGAGAGGTCCTACCGCGGGCGGTTCTGCCGGCGCGAGGCCTTCGCCATCCGCTGGCGCGACTTCGCGATCTTCGCCTTCCGGGCCTTGGCCGCCTTGCGCTGCTGGCGGCGCTCCTCGGCGGCCCACTTCGACAGCTGGCCTCCCGAATGGCGGGCGACGTAGGTCTCCCGGCGTCCGGCGAGCTTGCGCAGCGCGGCCGAGCGCAGGTGCTCGGGCACCGGTGTGTACTTGCGCCGCTGCGTCTCGTCGAGGTCAGCGAAGGCGTCGGGACTGATCAGGTGATTCGTGCTCGTCTGCATGGGATCGGTCCTCCCTGGGTTGGTGATGCGACGGGTGGCGGCGCCGGCAAGATCTCCCGTGTGTGCCCGGGGAACCCCCCAACCGTCGCCGCCTCCCGGCGCGCCGCGACTCTACTACGCCGCCTTCGCCACCGGCTGCTCGGCCGCATCCGACCTGGCGATCGAGCGGATCGTGCAGTAGCAGCGGGGGTGCACCGTCGGCCGCTCGACCCTGATGATCTGGCCGGCGTACTTCCCCTCCTTGACCGGCTCGGAGACGAAGATCCCGTCCTCGATCTCGGCCGTCTTTCGGTCGAGCGCCTCGCACCTGGGGCAGACGTTGAAGCCGCGGGTGATCCACTCGAGCACGTAGTCACCGGCGGCGATCACGCCCTGGTCGATCGCGGCGCGGTAGGTCTCCCGGCGCGCCTGGTTGCCGGCGTTGTAGGCCTCGGTGTGGGCGACGGTGTTGGCGCGCTGGCGGACTCGGCGGCCGAACTCTCGGTCGATCCGGTACTGGATCTCGCGCTCGGTCAGCGAGGTCCACTTCCCGCTCGCCTTCTGGCGCTGCATCCAGCGCGTGAGGTCCTGTCCCTGGTGCTCGGTCAGCCCGAACCCCTTGACCCGGGCAAGCCGGCGGGCGACCTCCCGGCGCGACAGCGGCCCCTTGAACCCCTCCTCGAGGACGGCCTTGACGCCGACGCGGGTTGACTCGGTGATCTGGCGCACCCGGTCGGCGCCGTGTCGATCGAGCCATCGGGAGGCGGCGTTGCGGATGGCGCCCTGGTCGAGCTTCAAGCCGAGTAGCGGCGCCTCGGCGCTGGTGCGCTTGATGACCGACGCCATCGCCTTCGACAGCGGCCCGTCCGGCACGAAGGCGTCGCCGAGGATCTGGGCGAAAACTCCCCATGCCTCGTCGTCGAGGATTGCCGCGGTGGCGCCGCTGTCGATCGCGTCGGCGACCGCCTCGTCGCTGATCCCGTCGCGCAGCCCGGCCACGGCGGCGAGGAAGAGCTGGCGCACCTGGGGAATCGCGAGGAGAGCTGCCCTATCGATCGCGGGCACCACAGTGAACTTGCGGGGCATCGTGGGTATTTTTACCCTATTCCGACCGCGTCATCGCCCCGTGGGCTTGTCACTTTTCGGGGCATATTATTCCGATTCCTTGACAAACCCCTGTCACCGCAGCTTGAACTGCCGCTTGCCGCCGAGCATCAGCCAGGTCAGCACCCACACCGCGGCGTCGACGCGGTTCGGGCTCTCCTTGTCCCCGGGCACCCAGCGGGTCCACTCGCGCTCGAGCTGCGTGAGCTGCGTCTCGTGGAGCACCTCGCCGGACTCGTAGAGCGTGGCGATCGGCTCGGCCCGCTGGCGCTTCCCGCGGGTCGCTCGGATGATCAGGATCGGCACGACCAGGTCGCGCCGGGCGGCGGCGAGCGCGATGGTGTGCTTGACCATGTCGCCGCCGAAGTTGATCTCCGCGATGATCGCCTCGGCCTCGAGCTCCAGGTAGAGGTCGATCGCCCGGTCGGCCCAGTTCTGCGGCCCCTTGGTCGCCGGCTGCGAGACGTCGCGGCGCACGACAGCGCTCGCCCGCCCGCGGCCCTCGAGCCTCGACGCTCCGACGATGCCGCAGACGCCGCCCGCGCCGCCGCCAGACGGGTCGACGCCGACGCCGCTCCTGACCACCAGGTCGAGGTCGATCGAGCCCGGCAGGTGGCGGATGTCGTCCTCGGAGAGCAGCGCTCCCTCGCGGCCGCCGAGGTCGTGCTGCATTTCCTCGAGGAAGCCGCGCGGGCCGTAGGTGTTGAGGTCGGCCTGGGCGCCGGCGAGGCCGCGCTCCGGCCACGCCGCCCGGCCGTGGGTGATCACGTAGTGGACCCGGCCGGTGTCCTCCTCGCGCTTCTCGTACTCCAGCTCCTCGACGGCCTTGTGGGGGCCGGAGACGAGGCGGTCGACCAGGAAGTCGGCGCGACCGTCGACGAGTTGGGCGAAGACGCCGTCGGGGACGATCAGGTTCTGGACCGCGAGCACCGCGGTACCTGGGGAGCCGAGCGGGAGGATGGTGTTTCGGAGCGTGCGGAGCTTTCGGGCGGTGACCTTGTCGCTGTCCTCGCGCCCATCGATGTCGTCGAGAACGATGAAGTCGGGGCGCTGCTCTTCGACGCGCAGGCCGCGGGCGGCGACGTCGAGGCCGAGCCCGTCGACCACGAAGCCGGACGCGGTGCGCAGGCGGTTGCGCCGCCAGCCCTTCGACGTGCCGTACTTCGACACCGCCCTGGCGGCGAGCTCGGGGAAGCGGGCGACGAGACCCGGCGCCTCAAGCAGGCCGCCGATGTTCTCGACCGACTTGTCGGCCTGGTCCTGGCTCTCGCGGACGTAGGCCACGTAGCGGCGGCGGCCGGTGGCGCCGAGGTCGACGGAGACGCCCTCGGCGATCGTCGACTTGGCGTGCTCGCGAGGCCAGACGGCGACGAACGGGCGCGGCCGCAGCCCGGGGACGATGCTGTCCGACCAGGCGAGCATTTCCTCATGGAACGGGGCGAAGGGGAGCGAGTAGACCCGCGGGAAGAGGAGCCGCAGCCGCTCGGCCACGGTCTTCGGCAGGTCGGAGGCGGCGGCGGTGTCGACGAGGTCCTGCGGCAGATCCTCCGAGCGCAGCGCGACCAGGAGCCGGCCCTCGGCGCCAGTCGGCGGCCAGCGCTCGATCATCCAGGGCGCCAGCTCGCGGGCGGCGGCGATCACGCGGCGCGGCGCGGCGCCGGCGTTGATCACTCGCTCGGCGAGCCGCCGGTAGAGGTCGGCCGGCATCGCCTCGAGGTCGTCGACGAGGAGCGCGTCGATCGGCTGGCGCACCAAGTCGGCCACCTCCGTCTCGAGGAACGCCCCGGTCCACCAAATGCGCGAGCCGTTGGCGAACCGGGCGTCGACGTCGGAGACGTTGACGGCGCCGTGGCGCTGCATGTCGGTCAACAGCGCCGGCAGGCCGCTCGGGCCCTCGAGGTGGGTGCGGCGCAGGCCTTCGGACGATCGGCCGACGAGTGCGACCCGGGCGCCGGCGTGGCGGCAGGCGAACGACACCGCGGCCACCCGCAGCAGGTGCGAGGCACCCGAAGGGCGGTCGGGGACGCCCAGGGCGAGCACCTCCGGCTCGGTGGCGCGGAGCGCATCACCCTGGCGGCCGTAGAGGCGGAGCTCGGTGCGCGGACGCAAGGCGCCGCTGATCGTACCGCTCTACAGGCCGAGGTGCTGCTGCTCGTTCAAGCGAGCGCCGCAGCTCGGGCAGCGCGGGCGGGGGTCCATCGCCGGCCAGAAGAACCGCTTGCCGCAGCCGCAGAGGTGCTCGACCTCGGTGGCGGCGGCGTCGACGCGGGCCGGCGTCAGCCCGGCCTCGCGCCGGCCGTTGGAGACCGTCTGGATCATCGCGGCAACGGTGGCGGCGGGCGCCGACTGGCGCTCGAGCACTCGGCGGATGCGGTCGACGAGGACGCCGGCGGCCACCGGATCTGGCTCGTCGATCGCCATGCGGCCGAGCCGCGCGGCGGCGAGCGCGCCGTGGCTGTTCAACTCGGCGCCCCCTCGGGCCCGTCCTCCCCGAAGGTGACGACGAGCTCGTAGGAGCGGCGATCGCGCTCCGGCTCGGCGAGCGGGATGAAGTGGCGCAGCCCGTCGAGTCGGCGGGCGATCTTCTCGGCGCGCAGCGCCTCGGCGCGCTGGAGCTCGGCGGGCAGCGGCCCGTACTCGAGGTCGGCCGCCCGGGCGAGGTTCGCCGCCTCCTGGGCGTAGAGCTTGAGCGCCAGCTTGCGCGCCTGCTCGGGACTTGCGTCGGCGAGCCCAGCCCAGGCCTCGGCGAGCGTGGTGGTGGCGGCCCCCGTCGAGTCGTTCGCCATCCGGCGGCCGAAACGCAGGACGCGCATTTCCTCGCGCAGCTTGAGCCGGAGTTCCTGGTTGCGGATCAGGATCATGTAGAAGGCCGCGTCGGCGGCGCGGTCCTGCCGAGTGGTGATCGGCGCCGCCGAGCCGGCCGTCTTCGTCGTGCTGGGCGTGCGGCTGCGTTCGAGGTCGGTCATCACCTGCTCGTCGCGCTCGTAGGTCGCGTCGATGTCGTCCTGGCAGGCGGAGATCTGATCGTCGAGGAAGACGGCCCCGATGCCGTCGCCGGCCTCGCGGATGCGGTCGAGCGCGAGGTTGATGTCGCGGTTGACCATCTGGGTGGAGAGCTGCGCCTCGCGGCCGGCGGCGGCGGCCTCCTCCTCGGACTTGCCGGCGGCGAGCGCCATGGTGCGCGCGGTCGCCTCGCGGCGCTCGTTGAGCACCCTCGCCGCCTCGCTCTGGGAGGTGCGCGGCCGGGCCTGGAGCAGGCCGAGCAGGAAGAGGATGTCGCCCTCGCGCTCTAGTGCGTTGCGCTTCACAAGGCCTAGTCTACGCTCGGTGGACCGCCTGGCAGAACGCGACGGCGCCGGCGCCACGGCTGCGGGGCGACCAGCTTCGCGGCCCGGAGGTAGAGGTAGATCTGGGAACGGCTCAGCCCGGTCTCGGCTTCGATCTGCGAGTAGGTCGCGCCGGCGCGGCGCATGGTGATCGACATGCCGCAAAGCGGCCAAGCGGCCGATGCCTTGATGGTACTGAACGGCAATCGCCTCTATCAGGCGGTCTATGTCGGCCCGCGCGGACCGCGCCATCGAGAGGAAGCCAACCGCTTCCTCTCGTCCTTCGCGCTGGATCGGTGATCTCCCACT
>DNGH01000274.1 GCA_003486285.1 Actinomycetota bacterium | reverse complement strand
CACTTCATGCTGAAGGAGATCTTCGAACAGCCGCAGGCGGCTACCGAGACCCTGAGTGGACGCCTCGGCGACGACGGTTCGATCGTGCTGGAGGGCGTGCACTTTCCTCCTGGCTTCGTCAGGGATCTCGAAAAGATCTGGATCACGGCTTGCGGGACCGCCCTCCATGCCGGCCACGTCGGCAAGGAGTTGTTCGAGCGCCTCCTCCGCATCCCGACCGAGGCGGCCTTCGCCCATGAGTTGCGTTATCGACACCCTCTGATCCAGGGCAGGACGCTGACGGTGGCGATCAGCCAGTCGGGGGAGACTGCCGACACCCTCGCCGCTGCCGGTCTGGCGAGGAGCCTCGACTCGCGATTGCTTGCCCTCACCAACGTGGTCGGCTCGACGCTGAGCCGGGAGGCCGACGACATCCTCTACACGCGGGCCGGGCCGGAGATCGCCGTCGCCTCGACCAAGGCGTACCTGACGATGCTGCTCGGCGAGTACCTGCTCGCCCTGGCCATCGGTCGGGAGCGCGGGGTGATTCCCGCCGGCCTCGACGCCGAGTTGGTGGCCGGGTTGCGCGGCCTCCCCGCCAAGATCGAGGAGACCCTCAAGTCCGAGGAGGCGGTCGTCGCCCTGTCGGAGCGCTTCGCCGGGCATGACGACGTCTACTTCATCGGTCGCGGCCTCGATCACGCCGTCGCCATGGAGGGCTCCCTGAAGATGAAGGAGATCTCCTACATCCATTCGGAGGCGATGCCGGCCGGCGAATTGAAGCACGGCACCTTGGCTCTGGTGACCGCGGGCACTCCGGTGGTGGTCGTGCTGACGCAGGCGGATCTCTACTACAAGACCGTGTCGGCCATCCAGGAGGTCAAGGCTCGCGGTGCCTTCGTCGTGGCGATCGCCTTCGACGACGACACCGAAGTCCTCAAGCACGCCGACGAGGCGCTGCGGATCCCCCGGGTTCCCGACCTGCTCTCGCCGGTGCTGGCGATCGTGCCCCTGCAGTTGCTCGCCTATCACGTGGCAGTAGCCCGCGGCCACGACATCGATCAGCCACGGAATCTGGCGAAGAGCGTGACAGTGGAGTAGGCGGTAGGCAAGCGCGGGCTATTCGGGACCCTGCACGAGTTCGTAGACGGAGACCAGCTCGGCGAAGCCTTTGAGAAGGAGGTTCTCAGGGTCACCGAAGCGGAAACTGTCCGGTGCGAGATTGCGCACGACCTCGGATACGAGGATGTGTTGCGGCTCGGCGGCGGTGCATAGGCGACTCGCGAGATTCACAGCCGACCCATAGATGTCGTCGTTGTGATCCACGGGCTCGCCAGCAGCTATCCCCAACCGCACGCGAAGCTCGGGTTTTGCCGAAGCACGGTTTCGCTCACCGAAGCCGCGACGAATGGCCAGTGCGCACGCGAGGGCGCGCTCGACGGAATCGAAGGCGGCGAGTATCCCGTCGCCGGTGTGCTTGACCTCGCGACCCGCCGCGGCAACCAGCGGCCGCCGGATCATGAGATCGTGCTCCTTCAGCAATTCCAGAAATGGCGCCTCGCCCAGGCTCTCGAGCAGCGCTGTCGATCCCTCGAGATCCGTGAACATGATGGTCCGGAACGGGCTCGTCACTTCGGTGTGATCGACCGGATCGTGGACATGGCCGAGAAACCGCAGCACATCGTCTTCGGACACGGCGATGATCTCGTTTGGAATCAGGCCGTGCGACTTCTCATGTACGGATACCAATGACTCGCGTTCCGGCGCCCGAGCAAAACAGAACACCCCGCCCTTTTCAGGGTCGAACCAGTACGAGAAGAACTGCACGCCAAAGTCGGACGCGATGTGAAGGTCACGGAGGTGTGCCTGGGCGACATCCTCGGCGCTGGCGCCCGGAACATCGTGGCGATCCATGAAGAGGGGCACGCGGCGACCCTAGCACTGGGTGCCGTGAGAGAGACGAAGATACGATCACCATTCACCCCGGGTGGGAGGAGCTTGAACATCATCGGCATTGGCATCGATCTCGCCGATGTCGAGCGGGTACGGCACCTGCTCGAGAAATACCCGCGCTTTGTCGAGCGCTGCTTCACCCCGCACGAGCGCGAGTACGCCTTTCGCTACGCCAGACCGGAGCGGCGCCTCGCCGCCCGGTTTGCCGGCAAGGAGGCGGTCATGAAGAGCCTGGGCACGGGATGGCGCCGCATCCGCTGGCAGGACGTCGAGATCACCGGCGGTGGCAAGCCGACGGTGCGGCTCTTCGGCACCGCCGCCCGGCGCGCCGAGATGCTCGGGGTCACGAGTTTCGAGGTGACGATCACCCACACGGACCGCGAGGCGATGGTGTTTGCCATCGCTCTGGGGGAGCACTGACTAGGAAGTCCCCAGTCTCCAGTCCCCAGTCCCGGAGATCAGGAACCGGCGTCTTGTGGTGACTGGTGACTGGTGACTGATGACTTCCTCGCGGCCCACCAGCCGATTCCTGCGACCACGGCGAAGCCCGCCATCGCCAGCAGCAGCGGGATGCCCCAGTCGACCGGCTGGGACACGGCGGCGGTGGTGGCGCCGTCCGGCCATGGCCAGAGCACGCGGAGGGAGCCGGCCATCAGTCCGATCAGCGCGGCCATCATCGTGTCGTGATGGTCCCGCAACATGGCGTTGAGCAAGGTCGAGAACGCCGACAACCCGACGACTGCGCCGACCAGGAACACGAGGATCACCGACAGGTCTCGAGTGTTGACCGCATCCAGGACGTTCTGATACATGCCCAGCATCAGCAGGATGAATGAACCCGAGATCCCGGGCAGGATCATGGCGACGATGGCGATCATGCCGGCGAGGAGAAACACCGGCAGCGACGGATCAGACACCGGATCGCCCCGCAGTCCGAGCAGGAAGAAGGCGGCGACGGCGACCGCGACTCCGGTCGCCGCCCGGATGCCGTCCCAGCGGCGAACCAGTCGCCACGCCACCAGGATCGATCCGGCCACCAGGCCGAAGAAGGCGGCGGCGGTGTTCTGCGGCTCATCGTCGAGCAGGTGATCGATCAGCGAGGCCAGGCTGAGCACCGCCAGGCCGATCCCGGCCAGGAGGGGTAGCACCAGACTCCACTCGACGTGGCGCAGCCGTCGTGTCGCCTCGGTGAAGCGCCCTCGGGCGGTCTGTCCGAGGGCGGAGGCGGCGGTGTGGATGCTTCCCACGAGACGCTCGTAGATCCCCAGCACCAAGGCCACGGTGCCTCCCGAGACGCCGGGCACCACATCCGCGGCGCCCATCAGAAAGCCGCGGGCGACATTGGTGAGATAGCGCATGGGGTGGGAGCGTAACGGTGGTCGCGATCGGCGATGCTGACCGGTCGACGGGCGACGGGCGACGGGGAACTGGTAACCCGCTCTGGTCGGGAAGCGGATAGCGGGTAGCGGGAAGCGGGTAGCGGGAAGCGGGAAGCGGGAAGCGTCTTACCATCCCCCCATGCGCCCCGTGATCACTCCCGCCGAGTCGTCCCGGCTCGACGGTGTCACCTCGATCCCGGAGGCGGTGTTGTTGGAGCGGGCCGGCCTCGCCGTGGCGCTGTCCGCCGCCCGGATGGGGGCCCGGTACGGCACCCGGGTGGTGGTGCTGGCCGGAACCGGCAACAACGGTGGAGATGGCTGGGTGGCGGCGCGCCATCTCCGCCGACGCGGAGTGGACGTCGTGGTGCGCTGCCTGGGCTATCCGAAGGGCGACACCTCGGCCCGACGGCTCGCCGCCATCGCCGCCATCCACGAGGGGGTGCCGGTCACCGACCTGGGTGCTCCCGAACCGGCCGATCTCGTGGTCGATGCCCTGTTCGGAAGCGGGTTCCATGGGACGCTTCCCGATCGGGTGGCGGCGTGGACCGAGCATCCCGCACCGGTACTTGCGGTGGATCTCCCCAGCGGTCTCGACGGCACTGTGGGGACCGTGCACGGCCCGGTGTTCCGGGCGGCGCGGACCGTCACGTTCCACGCCCTCAAGACCGGGCAGCTCATCGGCGTGGGGCCCGACGTCTGCGGCGAGATCGAGGTCGCCGACATCGGGCTCTCGGGCGAGGAAGCGGAATGGTCGTTGTGCGAGGACTCCGATGCCTGGGTCCCGATGCGGCCGCGCACCGCCCACAAGTGGTCGGCAGGTGCGGTGGCGGTCATCGGAGGGTCTCCCGGGATTGCCGGAGCCGCGGTGCTCGCGGCACGATCGGCGCTCAGCTTTGGCGCGGGATCGGTGCGGGTGATCGCCCCGGGAGGAGTCGCCGGCACCGTCGCGGCGATGGACCCCGGCTTGACCACTGCAGGGGTCGGCCCAGAGGATCGATTCGGGCCGGATGCCGTCGCCGGGGTGCTCGCCGCTGTCGAGCGTTTCGACGTGCTGGCGCTCGGTCCCGGCCTCGGGTCCACCACAGGCTTCGTGCCGGCGCTGCTGGAGCGGTGGCCGGGACCGGTGGTGCTCGACGCCGATGGGTTGGCTGCGGTGACCGTGGCCGATCTCGCCTCGCGGCGCGGCCCCACCGTGGTGACGCCGCACGCCGCGGAGTTCGCCCGACTTGCCGGTGAGCCCGCCTCGGCACCGGCCGCAGCGAGTCTCGCCGCCCGGACCGGTGCGGTGGTGCTGCTCAAGGGCGCTCCCACGTTCGTGATGGGCACGGAACGCTGGGTGGTCGACTCGGGGTCGGCGGCACTGGCGACCATCGGCACCGGGGACGTGCTCACCGGGATGGTCGGTGCCCTGATGGCGCGGGGGATGCCACCCGAGGCGGCGGCCCGGGCGGCGGCGCATCGCCACGGCCGGGCAGGCCGGGCGCTGGAGGCGGTCACTACCGTGACCGCTTCCGGATTGGTCGCAGCGATCGGAAGGTGGGCCTGGTGAGACCGTCGTGGATCGAGGTCGATCTCGCTGCCGTGCGCGCCAACGTCGCCTCCATCGCAGCGGAGGTCGCTCCGGCCGAGATCTGCGCCGTGGTCAAGGCCGACGGCTACGGGCACGGCGACGTCCCGATCGCCGAGGCGGCCCTCGAAGCGGGGGCGACGCGTCTCGCCGTGGCTCTGGCCTCGGAGGGGATCGGACTACGCGAGGCGGGGATCGAGGCCCCGGTGCTGCTGCTCTCCGAGCCGCTCGTCGAGGACGTACCCGAGGTGGTGCGCTGGCGGTTGACGCCGACCGTGTATCACCGCCCGCTGCTCGACGCACTGGTGGCGGCGGCGCCACCGGGCTATCCGGTGCACGTCAAGGTGGACACCGGAATGCACCGGGTCGGGGCCACCCCGGACGCCGCCGTCGAACTCGCCACCGCGGTGGCGGCTGGGCCGCTCGACCTGGAGGGGTTGTGGACGCACTTCCCGGTGGCGGAGTCGGATCCGGGGTACACCACCACCCAGGTCGAGGCGTTCGATGCGGTGGTGAAGCGATTGGCGGACCGCGGGGTGCGTCCCCGGCTGCGTCACGCCGCGAACACCGCCGGTGCGCTGAACGATCCCGCAGCCCGTTACGACTTCGTGCGGATCGGCATCGGCCTCTATGGGCTCCGCCCTGCCCCGGACTTCGCCCCCGACGTCGCGTTGCGTCCCGCGATGCGGGTGATGAGCCGTGTGGTGCATCTGCAGCGACTTCCCGCCGGCGCCCGGCCCTCGTACGGCCGGCGGCGCCCACTGGCGCACGAATCCACCGTCGCCACCGTTCCGGTGGGATACGCCGACGGCCTGACCCGCCATCTCGGGGCCGCCGGAGGCGGCGCGCTGGTGCGGGGGAGGCGCTACCCGTTTGCCGGCACCATCACGATGGACCAGGCCCTGATCGACCTCGGCGACGACCCGGTGGCCGTCGGCGACGAGGTGGTCTTCCTCGGGCATCAGGGTGACGCCGAGATCACCGCGGACGAATGGGCCGACCGACTCGACACGATCAACTGGGAGGTCGTGTGCGGGTTCGGCCCGCGGCTGCCGCGGCGGTACGTCGGATGACGCTGACCGCGGTGCCCGGGATCCGGGTGGGCCATTGGACCGATCCCGCCGGCCTCACCGGAGTCACCGTCGTCGACCTTCCCGACCGCAACGTCACCACCGCCGAGTTCCGGGGCGCGGCGCCGGGTTCGCGCGAGACGGCACTCCTGGCCCCGGGGATGCGGGTCGAGGCGGTGCAGGCCCTGGTGCTCTGTGGCGGAAGTGCCTTTGGCCTGGCTGCCGCCGATGGGGTGGTGGCCGCATTGGAGGCCGAGGGGCGCGGTCATCGCACGGCCTTCGGGGTGGTCCCCATCGTCCCCGCCGCGGTGATCTTCGACCTCTCCATCGGTGATCCCCGGGCTCGGCCCGATGCCGCAGCCGGGGCTGCTGCCATCCGCGCTGCCAGCACCGCACCCGTCGAGATGGGTTCGGTCGGTGCCGGCACCGGCGCCGTCGTCGCCGGGTGGCGGGGGAAGGACGCCCGTCGCAAGGGCGGGGTCGGCTCGCACAGCGTCGCGGTCGGTGATGCCACGGTGGGGGCTCTGGTGGTGCTGAACGCGGTCGGGGACGTCTTCACGCTCGAGGGGGAACCGCTGACCGGGGGCGACCCCGTGCCCTCTGCCCCCGCCGCCATGCCCCCGCCCCTGGAGAACACGACCCTCGCCGTGGTGGCGACCGATGCCCGTCTCGATCGCTCGGCACTGCGGCGGCTTGCCGTCCAGGCGCACGCCGCAATGGCCGCCTGTCTCCGTCCCGCCCACACCCGGTACGACGGCGACGTCGCCTTTGCGGTGTCGTGTGGCGAGCGGGCCGCCGACCTCGACGCCATCGGTGCGGCCACCTTCGCCGCGGTGGGCCGGTCGATCGAGGCGGCGATTCGGCACGCTGCCGGCCGCGGCGGCATTCCCGGGATGGTGGCGGGATGACCGAGTCCCGGATCCTGCTTGCGGAACTCGGTGCCAGGGCGGCGGTGTGCACCGCTTGCGAGTTGGCGAGCACCCGCACCACGGTGGTGTTCGGCGATGGCAGTCCCGATGCCGACCTGATGTTCGTGGGCGAGGCCCCGGGCCACAACGAGGACCTGCAGGGCCTGCCGTTTGTCGGCGCCGCCGGGAAGCTGCTCGACAAGCTGCTCGGCGAGATCGGAATCGAGCGCGAGGCGGTCTACATCGCCAACGTGATCAA
>DNGH01000187.1 GCA_003486285.1 Actinomycetota bacterium | reverse complement strand
GAGGAGGACCTCGAGGATCTGCGCGCCGGGGGACCGTGGCGGCTCGACTTCGATGACGGCACCTCGGAGGCACCGTACGGGGAGAGCGCCTACGACCCCGCCCCGGCACCGGCAGTGCGCGGGGATCGCGACGTGTGGGAGCCGGAGCCGGAGTGGGACCCGGAGGCGACCGAGGAGATGACGGACCCCGGCCTCACCAACTCCGAAGACCTGTACGGCGGGGCGGGGACGATCGAGCACCGCGGCCTCGCCGAGGAGATCTACCGGCTGGGCGAGGAGGACACCGAGTGGCAGGCGATGTCTGCCGCGATGCCCGGAATCGAGACGGGAGTCGTCGGATTCGAGGACGTCGCCGACCTCAGCACCGGCGAGCAGTATCAGGAGGGACCGCGTTCCGATCTCGGGGCGCGGGTGGGAACCGGCCTCCTCCTACTGGTGTTCCTGGTCGGCACGATGTTCGTCGGAGGCGCGGCGATGGCGGTGTTCATCGGTGCCATGGCGCTGCTCGGGATCTGGGAGTTCTACGGGACGCTGCGCCGACTCGGGTTCCAGCCGTTGAGCGCGGTCGGCTACGTCGGCGGACTCGGCCTGCTCGCTGCGGCCTGGTTTCACGGCCCGGTGGCGATTCCGGTGGCCCTGTCACTGTTGGTCGTCGTCACCTTCTTCGTCTATGCCTTCTCACCGCTGCGTCAGGATGCCCTGGCCAACGGCGGGCTCACGGTCCTCGCCGTCGCCTGGGTTGCCGGGACGGCGGCCTTCGCCACTCCGATCCTCCGTCAGGAGGACTTCCGCATCCTCGTCATGGCGGTGGTGGCGGCGACCGTCGCGATGGACGTGGGGGCGTTCGCATTCGGTCGCACCTGGGGAAGGCGGGCGCTGGCACCCCTGGTGTCTCCCAACAAGTCGGTCGAGGGCCTGCTCGGTGGAATTCTGCTGACGATGGGCGCAGGGGTGGCCATCGGCCTGTTCGCCGAACCGTTCGACCTCGCCTCGGGGATCGCATTGGGTGTGGTGGTCTCGGTGCTCGCTCCGCTCGGTGACCTTGCGGAGTCGATGGTGAAGCGCAGCCTGGGAGTCAAAGACATGGGGACCATCCTTCCCGGCCACGGGGGAGTGCTGGACCGCATCGACGGATTCCTCTTCGTGCTTCCCGCGGCGTGGCTGCTGTACCAGGTGACCGGGCTCCTCGGGTGAGGCCGGTAGCGGTCCTCGGCGCCACAGGATCCATCGGGCGGCAGACGCTGGAGGTCATCGCCGAGATGGAGGCCGAGGTCGCGGCCATCGCAGCCCGGCGCGGCTCCCGCGAGCTGTGGGATCTGGCCACAGCACATCCCCAGGCCCGTATCGGGGTGGCGGCGCCGACGCCCACAGAGCGCGACCAGTTCGGCGGACTCGGGTCCCGGGTGGTCTTCGGAGACGAGGCGGTGGCGAGTCTTGCGGGCGAGCCAGGGATCATCGTCGTCAATGCCGTGGTCGGAGTCGCCGGGCTCAAGGCGTCCTTGGTGGCGGCCGAGGCGGGGAACCGGCTGGCCCTCGCCAACAAGGAGAGCATGGTTGCGGGCGGGCCGGTGGTGGGCGCGGCGCTGGCGGCGGGTGGCGGCGAACTGATCCCGGTGGACAGCGAGCACAGCGCGCTCTTCCAGCTGCTGGCCGAACGCAAGCCCGGTGAGGTGCGACGGTTGGTGCTCACGGCCTCGGGAGGGCCGTTCCGGGGGATGACCGCCGACCAGGTGGCGGACGTCACGCCCGAGCAGGCGCTGCGCCACCCCACCTGGCAGATGGGCCCGCGCATCACCATCGACTCGGCCACCCTGATGAACAAGGCACTCGAGGTCATCGAGGCCCATCATCTGTTCGGGTTTCCCTACGACGCCATCGAGGTGGTGGTGCATCCCCAGAGCCTGGTGCACGGTGTCGTCGAACTGAGCGATGGGGCGCTGCTCGCCCACTTCTGCGATCCCGACATGCGCATCCCGATCCGCTACGCCCTCACCCATCCCGAGCGGGGCACCCGCCGGGCACCCCACTTTCCCCTTGCCGCCACCAGCCTGACCTTCGAGCCACCCGACCTCGAGACCTTCCCCGCCCTGCGCCTCGGCTACGAGGCGGGCCGGGCCGGGGGGTCGGCCCCCGCAGTGCTCAATGCCGCCGACGAGATCGCGGTCCAGGCGTTCCTCACCGGGCGCATCGGGTTCGCCTCCATCGCCGTGGTCGTCGAGCGCACGCTGAACGACGTTCCGGTCGGGCCGGTCGAATCCGTGGGGCAGGTTCTCGAGGCCGATCTTGAGGCACGCCTCGTCGCCACCGGGCATCTGGGGAACTCGTGCTAGACGGGGACGGCCGGTAGCGTGTCCAACCTCCAAAGGAGCAGCAGGTGACCGGCGGTCTGATCGTCGTCTTCGGCATCATCGCGATGATCATGATCCATGAGGGAGGCCACTTCCTCGCCGCCAAGGCGACCGGGATGAAGGTCACCGAATTCTTCTTCGGCTTCGGACCCAAGTTGTGGTCGATCCGCCGCGGCGAGACCGAGTACGGCGTCAAGGCGTTCCCGCTCGGCGGCTACGTCCGTATCGTCGGGATGAACCCGTATGAGGAGGTCGCCCCCGAGGATCTCGGCCGCACCTATCGGGAGCAGAAGTTCTCGGCCAAGGCGATCGTCGTGCTTGCCGGTGTCGCCAGCCACTTCATCGTGGCGTTCCTCCTCTTCTACACCGTGGCGAGCATCCTCGGCGTGTCGGTTTCCACCACGACCGTGGCGAGCGTCCAGGCCACGCTCGCCGATGGCACCCCGAGCCCGGCCGCCGCCGCCGGAATCCTTCCCGGGGATCGCATCGCCGCCATTGGCGGGGTCGAGACCGAGACGTGGTCAGAGGCGGTCGAGGTCATCGTGGAACATCCGGGCGACGCGGTGGTCGTGGTCGTGGTCCGTGGCGAGCAGACCCTGGAGATTCCGGTGACCCTCGCCGCGGTGGACGACGAGGAGGGGGGCGAGCGTGGGTTCCTCGGGGTGCGGGCCGCCAGCACCAAGGAACGCTCCGATCCCATCGCCGGGATCGGGGAAGCCGGTGCCGCCGTGGGCAAGGCCACGGTCGCCTCGGCCGAGGGACTGTGGCGGATGGTGTCGGGATTCGGAGGATTGGTCGAGGCGGTCATCACCGGCGACGCCGAGGGGATCGAGGATCGGCGCCCGGCGAGTCCGATCGGGCTGGTGCGCATCGGTGCCCAGACCGAACACCTGGGAATCGCGTTCACCCTCGAACTGCTCGCCCTGGTCAACGTGTTCGTCGGTTTGTTCAACATCGTTCCGATCTACCCCCTCGACGGTGGCCACTTCGCAGTCGCCCTCTACGAGAAGGTGCGGGGCCGGCCGGCCGATGTGCGCAAGCTCGCTCCGATCGTCGCGGTCGTGGTCGCGTTTCTGGTGCTGCTCGGAGTGCTCGCCATCTACCTCGACATCGCCAACCCCTTCACCCTGCGGTGATGCCGCGCCGCCCGACGCGGGCAGTCCGGGTGGGAGGAGTGGTGGTCGGCGGGGGCGCCCCCATCAGCGTCCAGTCGATGACCACCACCAAGACCGCCGACGTCGAGGCGACGATCGCCCAGGTCTACGCGCTGCGCGGAGCCGGCGCCGAGATCGTTCGCATCACCTGCAACGACGCCGATGCGGCGCTCGGGCTGGCCGCGATCGTGCCCCGATCCCCGGTCCCGATCATCGCCGACATCCACTTCCAGTACCGCCTGGCCCTGGCGGCCCTCGAGGCCGGGGTGCACGGACTCCGCCTCAACCCGGGCAACATCCGCGACCCGCGGCACATCAAGGCCGTCGCCTTGGCCGCGGCCGAGCGCGGCGTGCCGATTCGCGTCGGGGTGAACGCCGGGTCGCTCGACAAGGATCTGCTCGACAAGTACGGGTCACCGGTTCCCGAGGCTCTCGTCGAGTCCGCCTTGGGTGAGATCCGGCTGCTCGAAGAGGTCGGGTTCGGCGACATCAAGATCTCCGTCAAGCACAGCAACGTTCCGACCATGGTCGAGTCCTACCGACTGCTGGCCGAGAAGACCGACCATCCCCTCCACCTCGGCGTCACCGAAGCCGGCCCGCCTCCGGCGGGGCTGATGAAGTCCGTCGCCGGGATCGCCACGCTCCTCCTCGAGGGGATCGGCGACACGATTCGGTTCTCGCTGACGGCAGATCCGGTGGAAGAAGCCGAGGCCGGATGTCGCCTTCTCGAGCAGCTCGGGCTGCGGGAGCGGGCCGGCCTCGATCTGATTGCCTGCCCGTCGTGTGGGCGCGCCGACATCGATGTCGTGGCAGTGGCGAACGCGGCTCAGCGGGCCCTCGAGGCGGAGAAGCTGCCCATCCAGGTGGCGGTGATGGGTTGTGTCGTGAACGGGCCGGGTGAGGCTCGCGAGGCCGACATCGGAATCGCCGCCGGGAAGGGCAAGGGCCACCTGTTCATCAAAGGCAAGGTCGTCCGCGTGGTGCCGGAGGCGGACATGGTCGCCGCGCTCGTCGAGGAGGCGCGGCGGCTCGCCGCCGAGGGTGTCGAGGCCCGCCTCGCCGCCGCCGACTC
>DNGH01000036.1 GCA_003486285.1 Actinomycetota bacterium | reverse complement strand
CCGCGGGAAGCGATTGCCCAGGCTGCGAAAGCGCTCGGTGTTGAGCACGGTCAAGGCGAGGATCATCAGCAGGAAGGGCAACTGGGTCAGCACCTGCACGAACTCGGGGAACTGCACCTGGAACTCACCGGCGAGGAACAGCAGTCCCCGGTAGGCGAAGCACGCCAGGGCCACCCGCCAGGGATTCCACCCCCCGAAGATGACGAAGGCGAGGGCGATCCATCCCATGTTCACCGTGAGGTTCTCCCGCCACCCGGCGATCTGATCCAGGGACACCGCGGCGCCGGCCATGCCCACGAAGGCCCCGCCGACCAGGGTGGCGGCATAGCGGACCCGATTGACAGGGATCCCGCGGGCGTGCGCCGCCTCGGGGCGCTCCCCGACTGCCCGCAGGTCGAGCCCGGCGCGGGTGTAGGCGAGGAACCATCCCGCCAGGATCACCGCCAGGAAGCTGCCATAGACGGAGAGGTTGTGGGAGAACAACACGTCGCCGACCCACGGGATGTCGGCGAGCCCCGGCACCGCCCACGCCGGCACCTGGGGTCCGGTCTCGCCGATGTAGGGGTCCCCGAAGAACAACGCCAGCTGCTTGGCGAACAGGAACAGCACGAAACCGACTGCGATCTGGTTGAGGCGGAGACCGATGGCGGAGAAGGCGACCACGCCTGCGATCGCCATCGACACCAGCATTGCGGCCGCGAATCCCACGACGACACTGCCGCTCGCCGATGCCGCGGCGAAGGCGACCATCGCCGAGAGCATGATGCTCCCGTCCAGGGAGAGGTTGACCACGCCGGCCTTCTCGGTGATGGTCTCCCCCACGACGGCATAGATGAGCGGGGCTGCTGCCGCGATGAGACCGGCGAGAACCTCCATCAGCCCTCCCCCTCACCGGTGACGACCGGACCGCGCGTCGCCGAGTACACCTTGAGACCCCCGACGATCAGCACCGACAAGACGAGGATCCCCTGGATCACGCCGGCGAGGGAAGAGTCGATGCCGAGCCGCAACGAGAGCTGGGTGCTGCCCACCTGGATGGCGGCAAAGAACAAGGCGATCGGAGCGATCCACGCCGCCCGGAACCCCGACAGCAGCACGACGAGGACGCCGAGAAACCCGTAGCCGCCGGAGACCGAAGGCACCAGCTTGTGGTGGAAGCCGGTCGCCAGCACCGCCCCTGCGATCCCGGCGAGGGTGCCACAGAGCGCGAACGCCATCACCAGATGGCGGCCGGTCGGGATGCCGAGGAGGAACGCGCTCTCCGGGTTCCTCCCCACCGCCTTGAGCCGCAGGCCGAAACGGGAGCCGCGCAGCAGGATCAGCACCGCCACCACCGCGACCACGGCCAGCGCCAATCCCACCGGCGACACCCGCCACGACCCGATGACGGGGAGCCAGGCGCGGGTGTCGAACAGATCGGTGCCGCTGGTGGAGGCGACGCCGGTGCGGGACCACGGCCCGATGATGAGGTAGACGGCCGTCGCCCCGGCGACGAAGGAGAGCGCCACCCCCGAGAAGATCTCGTGCACCCGGAACCGGGTGCGCAGCCAGGCGGGGATGAGGGCCCACGCCGTCCCCAGGACGGCACCCCCGAGCAGCGTCAGCGGGACCACCACACCAGAGGGAGCCTCCACGGTGCGCGCCACCCAGGCGGCTCCGATCGCCCCCATGGCGATCTGCCCCTCGACTCCGATGTTCCACAACCCTCCCTGGAAGGTGACGAGCAGGCCCGCCGCCGCCAACACCAGCGGGATCCACGCCATGAGGGTGGCCCCGATCCGGGACTGGTTCCCGAAGGCTCCGTCGAAGAGCACCTGCAGCGCCTTCAGCGGTGGTGCGCCCACCACCACCAGCAGGAGCAGGGTGGCTCCGACCCCGACGGCGATCGCCAGCGGCACCGAGCGGAGCCGGTTCACGGCACCACTCCACCGATGAGCAGGCCGAGCGACGCCGCGGTGGCCTGTGCCGCCGGCACGACCGCGATGATCCGGCCCTCGAAGAAGACCGCGATCCGATCGCTGTAGCGCAGCAGCTCCTCGAGATCCGACGAGGCGAACACGATGGCGGTGCCGCCCGAGCGGGAGCGCAGCATGCGCTCCCACACCCACTCCGCCGAGCCGAGATCCAGGCCGCGGGTGGGATGTTCCATCAACAGCAGGGTGGGCGCGTCGGGCGCCATCGCCATGAGGAGCCGCTGCTGATTGCCACCGGAGAGGGCATCGGCCGTCGTCTCGGGCGTGCCCTTGATCGTGAACTCGCCGATGCGTCGCTCCGCCACCGCGGTGGCGGCGGCGACATCGACCATGAACGCACGATTGGCGCCGGCCAGTTCGAAGTGCTCGGCGATCGAGAGCCCGGCGATCAAGCCCTCCTCGAGCCGGCCCGCCGGGATGTAGTGCACCCCGGCATCGAGATAGCGGCGGTACGGCTTCCCCGCCATGGGCGCGCCGCCGATCGTGACGGTGCCGGCCCCGGGCCGATCCATTCCGGCGCACAATCTCAGGAAGGTGCGCTGCCCACTGCCTTCGAGACCCGCCAGCCCGAGCACCTCGCCCCCGGCCACTGCGAGGTCGGGATACGGAGTGACGCCCCGGCCGCGCCGGGCCAGGCCCGCCACGCTCAGGACCGCATCCCCCAGGGCCGCCGGGGGACGCGACGCCCCGAGAGCGATGTCGCCGAACATCAGCCGCACCAGTTCGTCACGAGGCGCCGGAAGCTCCCGCCGCCCCACCACCTTTCCCCGTGTCATCACGGTCACGCGATGGCACAGCGCCGCGACCTCTTCGAGCTTGTGCGACACGAAGATGACGATCAGGTTCTCCGCGGCGAGCTGGCGGAGCACCGCAAAGAGCTTGAGGCGCTGCGGCTCGGAGATCCCCGTCGTGGGTTCGTCGAGGATGAGCACGCGCGCCCCGCGCCACAGCAGACGGGAGATCTCGAGTTGCTGGCGCTCCCCGACGGTGAGGTTGCGGGCCGGGGCGTCGGGATCCAGGTCGAACCCGTAACGGGCGGCGGTCTCGAGGAGCGCCTTCCTCCCCGCCTTGCGGTCGGCGAGGAGGCCGCCCGGCGCCCCCAGGACGAAGTTGTCCAGGACCGTGAACGGCAGGAAGACGAGCGGATCCTGATGGAGCATCCCGATGCCGTGCTCCAGGGCGGCTCGGGGCGACGCCACGGGCAGGGCCGCACCGTCCAACTCGATCGTGCCCGAGTCGGCCGCGATGAACCCCGAAAGCACCTTCATCAGGGTGGACTTGCCCGCACCGTTCTCGC
>DNGH01000038.1 GCA_003486285.1 Actinomycetota bacterium | reverse complement strand
ACTGCCTGCCGGCGCACCGCGGTGAGGAGGTCACCGATGGCGTCGTCGATCACCCCCGCAGCCGGGTGTTCGACCAGGCGGAGAATCGGATGCACGCCTTCAAGGCGCTTCTGCTCCACCTGACGTGATCCCCGCCCTGCGCGGCGATCCGGTCACCGCCGCCCAGGCCCTGCTCGGCCGCCGCCTGGTGTCGACGATCGGCGGGGTCACGGTGGCGGTGCGGCTCACCGAGGTCGAGGCGTACGGCGGCGCCGACGATCCGGCCAGCCACGCCTTCTCGGGGGAGACCGCGCGTAACCGCACCATGTTCGGACCGCCGGGCCGGCTCTACGTCTACCGCTCGTACGGAATCCACTGGTGCGCCAACGTCGTCTGCGGGCCGGTGGGGAGCCCTGCCGCCGTCCTGCTCCGGGGCGGGATCCCGGTGGCGGGGTCGGCGGCGATGGTGGCGCGGCGGGGGAGGGCGGATCACCTTGCCGACGGGCCGGGGAAGCTGTGTGAGGCCCTGGGGATAACCGGGGCCGAGGACGGGGTGGACCTGGCGGGAGGCAGGGTGCGCCTGGAGGGCCGGGCCGCCCCCGGCACCGTCACCACCTCTGCCCGGATCGGCATCACCAGGGCCCAGGAGCGCCCCTGGCGCTTCGTGTGGCGGGGCGCCTGAGCCCGGGTGCCAGGTGCCGGGTGCCGGGTGCCGGGTGCCCTGTGGACAATCCCCGCGCGGAGCGCGGTCGGCAGGTAACGTAGCGCGCGGAGATATAGAACCCATGCCTCGCCACACGGCGGGCGTCATGGCGATTGTGCTGATCGCCACCGCCTGCTCTGTAGAGCCCATCGAGGATCCGGGGATTGGAGCGGGCGACCTCACGACGGCGGTCTACGCGGCCGACGGCTCGGTGCTCACCGAGTGGCACGCGGAGCAGGACCGCGTCCTCGTCACCTACGACGAGCTGCCCAAGCATCTCATCGATGCGATCGTCGCCATCGAAGACCGGCGATTCTGGATCCATCCCGGTGTCGACATCCAGGGTGTCGTGCGGGCCGCCGCCGAGAACATGGAGGCGGGAGCGATCGTCCAGGGTGGGTCCACGATCACCCAGCAGTACGTCAAGAACGTCCTGCTGGACGACGCGGTCACTCTGGAGCGCAAGGCGGAAGAGGCCGGACTCGCCCTGCAGCTCGAAGCGGCCCTGAGCAAGGTCGAGATCTTCGAGCGTTACGCCAACACCGCCTTCTTCGGTGAGGGGGCCTTCGGCGTGGTGGCGGCGGCGCGCCGCTACTTCGGAAAGCCGGTGGGCGCCCTGACCCTCGGTGAGTCTGCGCTGCTGGCCGGCATCCTCGCGGCCCCGACCGACTACAACCCCTACGACCACCTCGACGCGGCGCGGATGCGCCGGGAAGTCGTGATCGACACGATGCTCGAGCTCGGATGGATCGATGTCGCTGCCGCGGTACGCGCTGCGGCCGAGCCTGTGGTCCTGGCCGAGCGTGGCGCCGCGGACCGGATGCGCTTTCCCTACTTCACCGACGAGGTGCGGCGGGAACTGCTCGCCAATCCGGCTCTCGGCGACACTCCGGAGGAGCGCTGGCAACTGATCAGCACCGGTGGGCTACGGGTCCACACCACGCTCGATCCGGCGGTGCAACGTGCCGCCGAGGACGCGATCGGATCGTTCATCGACGCCAGCGGCCCGTCAGCCGCGCTGGCCGCGGTGGATCCCCGCAACGGATACGTCCTCGCCATCGTGGGGGGGCGCGACTTCTACTCCACAACCGACGAGTCCGCCCAGTTCAATCTCGCCACTCAGGGCCGCCGCCAGCCCGGATCGGCCTTCAAGCCCTTCGCGCTGGCGGCGGCCCTCCAGGCCGGTGCCACCCTCGACAGCGCGTGGCCCGGGGGCAGGACTGCGACCCTGCAGACCGACCTCGGGCCCTGGACGCTCTCCAATCATGAAGACGCCTTCTACCCGAGCCTGACCCTCCTCGAGGCCACCGTGTTCTCGGTCAACGTCCCCTACGCGTACCTGGCGGAGTGGATCGGAGCCGACCGGATCGTGGCTGCGGCCCGCGCCGCCGGGATCAGGAGCGACCTGACCGCCAACCCGTCCATCGTCCTGGGGACGGAAGAGGTGACGGTGCTCGAAATGGCATCGGCCTACGGCACCTTCGCCGCGGGCGGGATCAGGGTGCAGCCGGTCCTGGTGACGAGAGTGGAGGCGCCCGACGGCACGATCCTCTTCGAGCACGTTCCGACCTTCACGAGGGTGTTCGACGCTGCGGTGGCGGAGGACGTCACCGCAGCTCTCACCGAGGTGGTGCGGCGCGGCACCGGTCAGCAGGCCAAGATCGGACGGCCGGTGGCGGGCAAGAGCGGCACCACCGAGGGCAACCACGATGCCTGGTTCGTGGGGTACACCCCGGAACTGGCCGCGGCGGTCTGGGTGGGGTTCCCCGAAGGCAACCGCCCCCTGGAGGCTCCCGACACGCCCTACACGATCACCGGGGGAACCTGGCCGGCGCAGATCTGGTCACGGTTCGCCATCTCCGCACTCTCGGGCATCGCCTATTCGACCACAGAAGGAGAGGCGGACACGGACCTGGTGACGGTGAGCGTGGACACCTCCACCGGTTTCCTTGCCGGACCGCTGTGCCCCCGGGCAACGGTGGCGGTGCTCCGCCTCCATCCGAGCCTGGTACCGAGCATCGTGTGTCCCATACACAACCCCGACGGGGTGCAGACCGTCGTCGCCGGGGTGGTGCCCGACGTCGGGTCACTGGCTGCGATCGAAGCCGTGGCGGTGCTCGAGTCCGCGGGATACGTCGTCCATCTCGGCTGGGCACTGGAGACGAGCCACCTGCCCGGTTCCGTGATCGGCCAGTTCCCGAGCGGCGGGGCCGCCCTCGGCCCCGGCGGAGTGGTCGAGATCATCGCCTCGGGACCGGAGCCGGGAACCGTGACCCCCGACGTCATGGGCAGGCTCAATGGCGATGCCCTCGCCCGCCTCGAGGCCGCCGGGCTGCTCGTCGACGTGGTAGTGGCAACCGGGACCAGTTCGATCCTCGATCCGGCGGCTCTGCGAGTGTGGGCCCAGGTACCGGCCGCCGGCGAGCCGGTCACCGGCCTCGTCACGATCTGGCTCAGTCCTTAGGACCTGGGCTCGCCCGCCGGCACTCAGCCGAAGCGAGCGAGGTGGTAGCGCTTCTTGCCGATCCGGATCACCACCGTGGTGCCGTCGATCAGATCTGCCGAACCCACGGTGCGGGTTGCCTCGGTCACCGTGGCGTTGTTGATCGCGACTCCACCCTGCTCGACGAGGCGTCGCGCCTCGCTATTGCTGGTGGCGGCACCGGCGGTGACCATGAGGTCGAGGAGCCCCAGGGGGAGGCGGGAGCGGGGCACCTCCACCGTGGGCGCCTCGGAGAAGGCGTCGCTGAGGGTGCGGTGGTCGAGCCCGGAGAACGGGGCCTCGCCGAACAGGATCTCGCTGGCGCGCTTGGCCCCGGCGAGGCCGCCATCGCCGTGGACGAGGCGCGTCGCCTCCTCGGCCAGGACCTGCTGGGCGGCGCGTCCGGCGGGATCGACGGCGAGTTCGGCCTCGAGGGCTGCGATGTCGTCGAGGGGGAGGAACGTGAAGAGGCGGAGGAACTTGGCCGCGTCCGCATCGGGAACGTTGCGGAACCACTGGTAGTAGGCGTAGGGGCTGGTCTCGTCGGCGGCGAGCCACACCGCCTCGCCGGTCGACTTGGAGAACTTCTTCCCATCCGAGCGCTCGAGGAGAGGCCACACGAGTCCGAACACGCGACCTCCATGGAGACGCCGGGTCAGATCCACCCCCGCCGTGATGTTGCCCCACTGATCGGAGCCGCCGATCTGGAGCTTGCAGCCCTCCGCGGCGTAGAGGTGGGCGAAGTCGTACGCCTGGAGCAGCTGGTAGGAGAACTCCGTATAGGAGATGCCGTGCTCCCGCTCTTCGAGCCTGCGGCGCACCGACTCCCGAGTGATCATCTGGTTCACCGAGAAGTGCTTGCCGACGTCGCGTAGGAAGTCGACGAACCCGAGGCCGCCCAGCCAGTCGTGATTGTCGAGGACGACACCGACCTCGGGGGAGGACAGATCGAGGACGCGAGAGAGTTGCTCCCGGATGCGGGTGATGTTCGACTCGACCTGGGCCTCGGTGAGCAACTCCCGCTCGTCGTCGCGCCCGGAGGGGTCGCCGATGCGTCCGGTGCCGCCACCGGCGACAGCGATCGGACGATGCCCGCCACGCTGCAGCCAGGCCATGGCCATCATCCCGATCAGGTTCCCGATGTGGAGCGAGGTCGCGGTCGGATCCGCTCCGTAGTAGAAGGTCACTCGCTCGTCGGCCAGCAGCGCGTGCAGTCCGTCGGCATCGGTGACGTCCGCAATGAAGCCGCGGCGGCGCAGGGTGTCGAGGGGATGATCCATCGCCGCGGCAGGCTAGCGAGCGGCGGCGGGGGGCCGGAACCCCCGGGTCGGACCACCCCGCCGATCAGGAGTGACGCCGCGAGCACGATGATCCGCAGCGCTGCGGCCGCCGCCGAGCACGGCTAGGCGCAGCCAGCGCGGGAGCCGGGAGCGCCCAGGGCGTGATAGGCGATCACACCGAGGAACGGTATGGCGAACCCGACCGTGATACGCGGGACGGCGAGGGCGCCGGCCGCCGGCGCGGCAAGTCCGCAGCGGCGGTTCAAGGTCGGTCCGGACCCGGCCGATGACCCTGGACGGTCGCCTCCCCGGGAGTCGGCGCGGAGTGCCCCGAGCGCCGTCTTGACTGGCTGGGGGAGAACTCCTACTATGCCGGTTCCGCTCCACGGTGTCGCGCACGCGCGCCCGCCGGGGGACGGATCGTCTCGGCTCCTTGACAACTGAACAGTGTGCCAAAAGCCAGTTTTGCCTTCCGGAGCGGCGGGTTCGTCCTGTCGCGCCCGGGAGGCCGTACTCGAGTAAGGCGCCGGCCCCAGGGCTGGTGCCAGCATCAGTGACAACAACTGATGCCAGAAGCGAGCGCAAGGTTTGGCCAAGCGCTCGCATAACAAACTCGAAAACACGAGATCCCGGCCTTCGGGCCTGGTCTTTCGTTGGAGAGTTTGATCCTGGCTCAGGACGAACGTTGGCGGCGTGCCTAATGCATGCAAGTCGAACGAGGGACCTTTTCCGGGCAACCGGAGGAGGTCACCTAGTGGCGAACGGGTGAGTAGCACTTGAGGAACCTGCCCCGGAGACCGGAATAGCCCAGGGAAACTTGGATTAATGCCGGATGTCCTCGGTTGGCCGCATGGCCGGCCGAGGAAACAGTCCGCTGCTCCGGGATGGCCTCGAGGCCTATCAGCTAGTTGGTGAGGTAACGGCCCACCAAGGCGACGACGGGTAGCTGGTCTGAGAGGACGATCAGCCACACTGGGACTGAGACACGGCCCAGACTCCTGCGGGAGGCAGCAGCAGGGAATTTTGCACAATGGACGAAAGTCTGATGCAGCGACGCCGCGTGGGGGATGAATGCCTTCGGGTTGTAAACCCCTTTCAGGAGGGACGAAGCGAAAGTGACGGTACCTTCAGAAGAAGCCCCGGCCAACTACGTGCCAGCAGCCGCGGTAATACGTAGGGGGC
>DNGH01000009.1 GCA_003486285.1 Actinomycetota bacterium | reverse complement strand
GCTCCATGCTCGAGATCACGCGACGCGATGCCCGGCGCCAGGCGCTGGCCGGACTGATCGACTATGCCGGGTTGTTTCCCCCGACTTCGCTCGAACTCGAGTCCGCGGTCGCCGAATACCGCGCGGCCCGCACCGGCGCCGACGCCTGGCTGCTGGATCGCTTCATCTGCCCGGCCGGCCGCTTGGTCGATCTCGCCCGGGTGCTGGTCGCCACGATGCAACCCCGCGAAGCCGCGTGGTCGCTGGTAGTCACTGCCACCCCCGAGGAGGCACGGCTGGTGTCGGACTTCGCCGCCGAGCTGGGTCGGTCGGCGCGGATCGACGTGGTGGAGATGAAGCTTCCCGAGGGTGCCACCTCGGCGCGCCTGGCGGATCTGCTCGCCACCTTCGACCGAGTCGTGTTCTTCGAGGTCCCCTGGCAGGAGGCGGTGGTCGAGTCGTTGGCGCTGCTCGCCGCCACCCGCGCCGCTTCGGGCCGGAGCCTCGGTGCCAAGCTGCGCTGTGGTGGGTTGACCGCCGACAGCTTTCCGCCGGTCCCGGTCGTCGCCGGGTTCCTGGTCGAGTGCGTCCGCAACCGGCTGCCGGTCAAGGCCACCGCCGGGTTGCACCATCCGATCCGTCACACCGATCCCATCACCGGGTTCACCCACCACGGCTTCCTCAATCTCCTCGCCGCCACGGCTCTGGCCCACGCCGGAGCCCCGGTGGACACCATCGCCGCGGTGCTCGCCGAGACCGATGCCGCCGCCTTCGACCTCGGCTCCGGTGGCCTCTCCTGGCGGGAGCATCGCCTTGGCGCCGACGCCCTTTCGGCGATGCGGCGTGACTTCTTCGTCGGCTACGGGTCGTGCTCGATCGCCGAGCCCGTGGCGGATCTCACGGCGCTCGGCATCCTCCCGGTGGGCGAGTGACGCCGCGCATCCCAGTCCCACCGGGAAGCGACTTCCCACTGGAGAACCTCCCTTATGGGGTGTTCGATCCGGGGGAGGGCCTGCGCCTCGGCGTCGCGGTGGGGGATCACGTGCTCGATCTGCGCGCCGCGGCTCGGGCCGGGCAGCTTCCGTATCCCACCGAACTCACGGCCGACTCGCTCAACCCCTTTCTCGCCCTGGGGCGGCGGGCGTGGGAGGAGACCCGGGCTGCGCTCCTCGCGCTGCTCACCTCGGACCGCTTCGATCACCTTCCTCCGGGAGCGGTGCGGCCGCGTTCGGCGGTGCGCATGCACCTCCCCTTCGAGCCCGGCGACTTCGTGGACTTCTACGCATCGTTCCACCACGCCGCCAACCTGGGCCGGCTGTTCCGCCCGGGGAGCGATCCCGTGCTCCCCAACTGGCGTCATCTCCCCGTCGCCTATCACGGACGGTCCAGCAGCGTGGTGGTGTCAGGAACTCCGGTGCGGCGCCCGCACGGACTCCTCGGGCCCGAGACCGCGGCGGCGCCGACGGCGGCGCTCGACTTCGAGTTGGAGGTCGGTTTCGTCACCGGTCCCGGCAACCGGCTCGGCGACTCGATCCCGGCGGACGCCGCCGCCGATCACATGTTCGGCATGGTCCTGGTCAACGACTGGAGCGCCCGCGACATCCAGCGCTTCGAGTACGTCCCCCTCGGTCCGTTCCTGGGCAAGTCCTTCGCCACCAGCGTGTCGCCCTGGGTGGTGACCCTGGAGGCACTGTGGCCGTACCTGGTGGCGGGGCCAGAGCAGGAACCGGAGGCTGCCGACTACCTGCGCACCAGCCGGGACTGGGCCGTGGACCTGTCCCTGGAGGCCGTGTTGCGCACCACCGGCGGCGCGGAGCGGGTGGTCACCCGCGTCAACTACTCCACCCTGTACTGGTCGATGGCACAGCAACTCGCTCATGTCACCGTCAATGGCACCAATGTCCGTCCGGGGGACCTCTACGCCTCGGGGACGGTGTCGGGTGCCGAACCGGGGAGTTGGGGGAGCCTGATCGAAATCACCCGCAACGGCGCCGAGCCGATCTCCCTCGACGACGGCTCGCAACGCACCTTCCTCGAAGACGGCGACACCATCGTTCTGCGCGGCTGGTGCGAGCGCCCCGGCCTACCCCGCATCGGGTTCGGGGAATGTGTGGGGACGGTCCTTCCGGCGTCTCGATGACGCCGGAAGGACAGCTCACAGCCAACAGCTCATAGCCAACAGTTCGGACAGTGCCGTTCCCGTCCTGCTGTCGGCTGTCGGCTCGCCACCAGCGGGCGTCGCGTATCGGGTAACGGGTAAGGGCAACGTTCCGGAAGCGGGCGACGGGTGGCGGGTAGCGGGTAGCCTCCTCCCCATGGACACCCCCGAAGAACGCATTGCTCTGTTCATGGATTTCGAGAACCTGGCGATCGGCGCCCGGGAGGATCTGAAGGGGGCCAAGTTCGACATGAAGCCGGTCTCGGACGCCCTCGCCGAGCGAGGGCGGGTGGTGGTGCGGCGGGCCTATGCCGACTGGAACCTCTTCGAGGACTCGCGGCGCATGCTCGCCGAGCATCACGTGGAGATGATCGAGATCCCGCAGCGCATGGGGGCGAGTCGCAAGAACGCCGCGGACATCAAGATGGCGGTCGACGCCATCGAGCTCTCCTTCGAGCGCGACTACATCACCACCTACGTGATCGCCACCGGCGACAGCGACTTCACCCCGCTGGTGCACAAGCTGCGGGAGTTGAACCGGCGCGTGGTCGGCATCGGGTTGCGGGCGAGCACCTCGGCCCTGCTCCCGCCGGCCTGCGACGAATTCCTGTTCTACGACTCCCTGGAGGGAGTCGACATTCCGCAGCGCACCCGGCGCCGCCGTGGCGAGACCACATCGGCGAAGACTCCGGCCGCGGTCGCCGAGACCCCCGAGGAGCCGGTCGATCTCGACCAGTTGGTCACGCAGACCCTGTCCGGGCTGCAGCGCTCCGGCGACACCGTGGTGCTGGCTTCGGGCCTGAAGCGAGCCCTGCTGCGCAAGGACCCCACCTTCAGCGAAGCGGATCACGGGTTCCGCACCTTTGGCGAGTTGCTGCGCAACCTGGCCGGCAAGGGCCTGATCGAGACCGGCGACAGCGGGTCGCGCGGCGACCCCGAGGTCACCTTCAAGGCCACCGGAGGCAAGGACGAGCACGCCTTCGATTTGCTGCGGAAGGTGATCGCCAAGGGGAAGGGTCCGGTGCCCCTCTCCGGAGTCAAGGACAAGATCCGCAAGATGGAGCCCAGCTTCTCCGAGAAGGCCTACGGCTACGGCTCGTTCCTCCAGTTCTCCCGGGCGGCGGCGGCGCGCGGCGTGATGACCATGGACTGGTCCGAGGAGATCGACGACTACCTGCTGGCGCTTCCCGGTTGACCGCAGCGGGACGCCCCGTCGCCCTGGTGCGTGACGTCCCCGCCTCGTTCGTGTCCTGCGTCACCGCGCAACCGTCCGTGCCGCCGCTCGATGCGGGATTGGCTCGCCTGCAGCACGCCGCCTACGCCGCGGCGCTGCAGTCGGGAGGCTTTGCGGTGTTCCGGGCCCCGGCGACGCCCCGCCACCCCGACAGTCCGTTCATCGAGGACACCGCCGTCGTGGTGGGGGACCGGGCGCTGATCACCAATCCCGGTCATCCCTCGCGTCGCGGCGAGGTCCCCGATGTGGCAGAGGCGCTCGCCCGCTGGGTACGGGTCGAGGTGATGGAGGAGGGGACCCTGGATGGCGGCGACGTCCTCCAGGTCGGCGGCAGGGTCTTCGTCGGTGCCAGCATGCGCAGCGACGCCGCCGGGATCGCCGCCCTCGCTCGGTTCTGCGGATCCGTGGAGGTGGTCGCGGTGCCGGTGCGCGCCACGCTCCACCTGAAGTCCGGGGTGTCGGCGCTCGACCCCGACACGGTGTTGTGGCATCCGGCGGCCTGTGATCGCGCCGATCTCATCGGGGTGCGCGTGATCGAAGTTCCGGGGGACGATCCCGAAGCGGCCAACGTGGTGCGCCTTCCCGACGGATCGATCTTGACCGCCCAGCACCATCGCCTCACCGCCGATCTGGCGGCGTCGCTGGGTTTCCCGGTGCGAACCGTGGACGTCTCCGAGTTCGCCCGGGCCGATGGCGGACTCACCTGTCTGTCGCTGCGACTTCGGTCCGTGGGAGCCGTATCCTCGGAGCCATGAACGAGCCGCAGATCCCACCGCCGGCTGAGATCGTGGAGCCCGTGGAGGACGACGAGCACTCCTACGTCCAGGCCCCCAAGCTGATGCGGATCGCCTCGATGACCCGGGCCATGCTCGAGGAGATCCGTCAGGCTCCCCTGGACGAGGCCGGGCGCCGGCGACTGGTAGGCATCTTCGACAACTCCCTCGCCGGAATGCAGGACGTGCTCAGCACCGACCTGCGTGAAGAACTGAACGAGCTTTTCACCCCGATGTCCTCGGACACCGTCACCGAGCCGGAGTTGCGTATCGCCCAGGCCCAGTTGGTGGGATGGCTCGAGGGCCTCTTCGCCGGGATCCAGGCCACCTTGTGGAGTCAACAGGCGGCGGCAGCCAGCCAGCTGCAGCAGTTGCGCACCAGGGCCATCGAGGCGCAGTCCGGGCACGCGACGACGCCGCCGGGGCAGTACCTGTAGGTGGCCGCGGGACGACCCTGGGTGCGCCGGCTGCGCACCGTGCCGACCCACCTCCTGCTGTTCACCCTGGTCACCGTGCTCGCCCCGGGGTGGCTGCTGGTCGGAGGGATCATCGACCTGGTGCGGGTGATCACCGGCCGACGCCACGCCATCGCGGTGCGGCTCTTCGTCTTCGGGTGGTGGTACCTCCTCATCGGGGTGCTGGGACTCGCCGCCCTGGCCGGCCACTGGCTGGCGGCGGGTTTCGGGCGGAATCACGAAGAGATGCGGGAGGGCTCCTACCGCCTGCAGCTGTGGTGGGCCAAGCAGTTGTTCGGCGCCGTCGTCCGCATCTGCCGTCTCACCGTCACGGTGGAGGGTCTGGACCAGGTGGCACCCGGCCCGGTGATCGTGATGATGCGCCACGCCAGCCTCATCGACACGCTGCTGCCCAACGTCTTCGTCACCGGGCGGGCGGGCATCCGCCTGCGCTACGTGCTGAAGAAGGAGTTGCTGGCGGATCCTCTGCTCGACATCGCCGGCAACCGCCTGATCAACCACTTCGTCGATCGCAACGGCGACTCGGTCGCCGAGGTCAAGGCGGTGGCGGCGCTGGCCGAGGGGCTCGGTGCCGGCGAAGGAGTGCTGATCTACCCGGAGGGCACCAGGTTCACCGCGGCGCGGCGCGACCGGGTCATAGCCGGGCTCGGTGAGCGTGACACCGGTCTCGCCGAACGCGCCCGGCGCCTGCGGCGAGTGCTGCCGCCCCGTCCGGGAGGTTCCGCCGGTCTCCTCGAGTTCGGTCACGACGTCGTGATCGCCGCCCACACCGGGCTCGAGCCGCTCGCCACCATCCCCGATGCCTGGTCGGGCCGGATCGTCGGATCGCAGCTGCGCATCCGCTTCCAGCGCTTTGACGGCAAGGCGATCCCGCAGACCCGGCGGGGACGGGTCGATTGGTTGTTCGACCGCTGGGACGAGGTGGACGACTGGCTCGTTGGGACATGAGCACCGCGGTCGTCTGGTTTCGAGCCGACCTGCGCCTCGGCGACAACCCGGCCTGGGCAGCGGCCACCACCGCTCACCAGGTTGTCGTGCCGATGTTCGTGCTCGACCCGCGTCCCCTCGCCGCCGCCGGGCCGCGGCGGCGGGACCTGCTCCTGGCCCACCTCGGCGCTCTCGATGCCGATCTGAAGACCCGAGGCGGCCGGCTGCTGGTGCGGTCAGGCAACCCGGTGCGCGTGATCCCAGAGGTGATGGCGGCCACCGGCGCCGCGGTGGTGCACTTCAACCACGACGTCACGCCGTATGCGATGCGGCGCGATCGCACGGTCGCGGTGACGGTGCCGACGGTGGTCCACGATGGGCGCACCATCCATCCGATCGGGTCGATCACCACCGCATCCGGGCAGCCCTACCGGGTGTTCACCCCCTTCTCACGAGCCTGGGGGGCCCGTGCCTGGGATCCCTGGCCCGAGGCAGGTGCTGCCAGCATCACGGCAGAAGCGGGCGAGGAGATTCCCGGCATCAGCGGTGCGACGATGCGTCCGGGGGAGACCGGTGCTGCGGAACGCCTCGAGCGCTTTCTCACCGTGGTCGACGGCTACGACACCGGGCGCGATCGCCCCGACCGCGACGTGACCTCTCGCCTCTCTGCCGATCTGCGCTTCGGGACCATCTCGCCGCGGCAGGTGGCGGCGGCGGTGGGGGACGGCACCGCGGGGCGCCGTGCCTTTGTTCGCCAGCTCGCCTGGCGCGAGTTCTACGCCCAGTTGCTTGCCGCCTTTCCGGAGTCGGTCACACGGGCATTGCGGCCCGAGTACCGGGCGGTGCCGTGGCGCCACGACCCCGCCGGTCTGGAGGCGTGGCAGCAGGGCCGCACCGGATATCCGCTCGTCGATGCCGGGATGCGGCAGCTGGTCGCCGAAGGCTGGATGCACAATCGGGTGC
>DNGH01000308.1 GCA_003486285.1 Actinomycetota bacterium | reverse complement strand
GGTTACCGGTTACCAGATACCAGATACCAGACGGACGCGATGCGGCCGGCCCTTTCGGGCCGGCCGCTCGCTGAGCCTGATAGGCGGCTAGTCGGTGGTCCAGTGATCGTTGAGGCCGAGGCCGGGTGCGCCGAGCTTGGTAAGCAGGCCGTTGAAGCCCGCCGCGGGATCGTTATACACCTCTTCAATGACCGTGTACTCATTCCAAAGAGGACTCCCCGGTCCTGTCCAAACGATCTTCACGAAGTTCGTGTAGTGCTGAACGTTTCCGTCGGCATCGACGTAGTCGCCAATGATGTGATTGGTGAGCCAACCGAGGCTGACTCCGCTGGTCCCGCGGTCGAGCTTGCCGTCATCGTTGCAGTCCACGTTGGCGAGCCAGTCCTCCGACCACTTCATCATGAGAACATCATCGACGTAGTCGCCCGTCAAACCCCAGTACGTCCCATCGAGCACCCTGTCTGAGCTGTCGTAGGTGCCGACGAAGAGGTGCGCCTGATAGTTGTAGCCGAACTCGTCGAACCCGACCGACAACGGATTGCCGGCACTATCGGTGATCGTGCCACCTTGGATGGTGGCGCACTTCTCGTTGTCCGGCGGAGGTGGTACCGCCAGCGCCGCTGGGGCAACTAGGCCGATGATCATCAGCATCACGGCGAGTAGCAGGAACACTCTCTTCATCGCATCTCCCTTTCGTTGGCACAGTCATCGGCGCCCGTACCGATGTGAACCACCCTACGGAGCACTCCGACACTCCGTCTCCCTCGAGCGATATATCTCGCGGCGCCGGGTCTCTTCCGTCGGGACTAGTTCCTCTAGACGCGCCGGGTCCCGGTGCGGTGACACCGGGACCCGGGATGCGGTGGACTCAGACCGAGGCGACCAGGCTGCGCAGCAGTTGGACGATCTGGCGCCCCGCGGCAAACGCCTCACGCAGGTCGATGCCGGCGGCGTGGAGGTCGCGCCGCCCGTCGGCGAGGAGGCCCTGCGCCGGGTCGGGCCAGTCGCCGCCGTCGAGACCGATCACCGCTTCGGCTACCGGGTCGGCCAGTGCCACACCGGTAGCGAAGTTCGCCTCCATCTCCTCGAGCAACGCCCAGCCTTCCGACACGTCGAAGCCGTTCTCTTCGGCCCGGGTCAGCAATTCGCCGAGACGCTCGGCAAAGCGATCCAACTTGCCACCGATGGCGACCAGCGAGTCCGAGGCGATCACCTGACGGGTCTTGGGAGCGATGACGTTCCCCACCTGGAGCGCATGCACGTCACGGATCAGCTCCCAGACCTCCTCGAGGGTGGCGGCGTCGTCCACCTGAGCGGAGATGTGCCGCAGCGTCGCCGCGGTGGCGGCCAGGTCGCCCTGGAGGCGCCCGGCGTGCCCCTCGGTGATGAACCTGCTGTTCTCGACGGAGGCCTGCAGGCGATCCACCACCGCCAGCTGCCGGTCGATGAGCTGATGGGCGCGTGCCTTTAGCTCCTCGATCGGCCGGGGCCGTGCCGCGGGGGTGGCCACGGTGGTCTCGGAAGTGGTCTCCTGAGCCATCACCGCGGTGGTACCGACGCTCAGCGCCAGCACGATGCCGAGGACGATGCCGTTTCGCATGGTCTTCATGGTCTCTCTCCTTGTGGGGGTCACAGGTCGGCGAGAAAGCCCTCGAGCTCGTCGAGCAGGCTTTCGAGGTCGTCGAACTCGACGAGTGCCTCGTCGATGTCGGGTAGGGGAACCGGAGCCGACGTGGTGGTCGACGACGATGTCGTCGTCGTGCTGGTGGTCGTGGTGTCGACCGGCTTACCCGGCGCCACCATCGGCACCGTCGTGACCACGGATGTCGTGGTCGGGACGGTCGGAACGGCGTCGGATGACCCTGGCGCCCTCCCGCAACCGGCCGCCAGCAAGGCGAACGCCACCACAGTCAGTGCCAGGTCCGTTCGGATTCCCCTTGTCATACCCACAGCATCGGGAGGGGATGTGAGGGCGCCGGGAAGCGTTTGTGAAGAGTCTGTGAGGCAGGAAGTCCCGGCGGACGCCGCCGGGCTCCTCTAACTCAGGATCCGCCGATGGCGTAGAGGCGGGTGTCGGTGCTGGTGACCAGGACGATGCCATCGAGCACGGTGACCGAGGACCGCACCGCCCCGCCCGTCTGCCAGGTCCAGAGCTCCGCGGCGGTCTCGAGATCCAGGGCGAACACCTTCCCGGCCTCGTTACCGAAGTACACGATGTCTCCCGCGATCACTGGCGCCGACCGCACCGCCGACCCGGCATCGAAGTTGTGCAGGATCGTGTCGGTGGGAAGGTCGAGGAACAACACCTGCGAGCCGACCGGGATGATCATCAGGTCTCCGGCCACCGCCGGGGCTGCACCCGCCCCGCTGACGTCGTAGTAGAGGGCGTTGCGGTTCGGCGCCGGTGTCGAGCAGGAGGGCACCGCGAACGCATATAGCTGTCCGGTGGTCGTGAGGGCGTAGACCACGCCGTCGACCACGACGGGGTTCACCTCGATCGAGCCGAGCCCGACCGAACGGCACACCTGCTGACCGGTGGCGGCATCGATGGCATAGAGGTAACCCTCACCGACCCCGCTGGTGCCGAAGTAGATGACTCCATCGGAAGCGGCCGGCGCCCCCACGATCGGGCCGACCGGGTCGCACTCGGGGACGGACTCGGTGAGCCCTGCGCAGTCCCCGGCGGAGAGCGGGAACGTCCAGTCCACGGTCTTGTTCAGCGGGGCGATGGAGAAGAGCCGACCGGAGTCGGGCCCGGCGGTGGCCACGACCACGCGGTTGTCCACCACCAGCGGAGCCGCCCGGACCGCCTGGCCCTCCCCGGCAAAGACGGTGTGCACGACGTTGAACGGCGTCTGCGTCGCTTCCCGGAACGTGATGATCCCGTCGGTGCTCGCGTACGTGACGATCGCCTGCGGTGGAGCCTCGCCGCGGCCGGCGCCGCTCGACAGTTCGGCGACCACCGGGGTGGCGACGATCGCATTCGTTGCGTTGAACGTCCACAACTGGCGCCCCGTGGTCATGTCGACCGCGTGGACCGACCCGTCCTGGGAGGCGATGAACACCCACTTGCCGAAGGTCACCGGAGAGGCGACCACCTGATCGGCGGTGCCGTAGCGCCAGTAGTAGCCCTCGGCCGCGGTGACACCGGTGACGTCGGGGATGACTCCAGATCGCCCGACATCGCCGCGGTACGCGGTGGCCCCGGCGAAGATCGTCCCCGAGGGCACGGCGAAGGGTGTCTCCTCGAGCGGAGGCAGCGTCGTGGTGGTCGCCACGGTCGGTGTGGTCTGGATGATCACATCGGGCTCGTCGTTGGAAAGGACCAGCGACACGCCGACGCTGACTCCGGCAACCACGATCAGCGCTGCGGCGAGCTGCAGGATCCGCTTGCCAAGACTGGTGACGGCCCGCCGCCGCACCAATCCCTGGGCGCGGCGCTGCGCCGGGCTGAGGGTCTCCAGCGTGTCGAGATTGGCGCTCGCCACGACGGCCGCCCACTGCGCGGTGAGCGCCTCCGAGGCGGCCTCGTCGTCGGCGACCTGGACGGCCAACGCCGCCGCCACGTGCGGCTGCTGCGACCACGACTCGGCCCACTCCGCGGGAAGGTGCCCGACGATGCCCTGGGCGGCGAAGGCCACGGCCTGTCCGGCGGGATCGGCCCACAGCTTGGCGAGATGGGCGGCACGAACCGCCACCGTCGGCAGGCCGAGATCGATCGCCAGGCCTGTGGCATACAGGGCGAGCTCGGCGTCCTTCTCGCGGCCGGCCCGGCCGATCATCAACTCGAGAGCGGGCAGGTTCCAATTGGCGGCCAGCAATTCGTCCGTGAGGTTCTCCACGTCGCGCTGCGGCCACGAGCGGTCGGCGGGAAGCGCCAAGAGGCGGAGCACCTCGATCTCGCGGTGCAGGCGCAATCCGTTCACCCCCTCCGGGGTGGCGGCGAGTGCCGCGGCGGCCTCGGCCGCGGCTTCGTCGAGGCGGTCCAATCCGACCAGGGCGCGGCCCCGCAACACCCGCGCCCGGTTCTCCCACTCGTGGAACTGCGACTCGACGTAGCCGAGCACCTCGTCGGCGGCGACGAGCGCATCCTCGAAGCGCTCGAAGTAGAGCGCACCCTCGGCCCTGGCGATGGCAGCGATGAATGCCGGGGCGGGGGCGCCCAGGCTCTTGGCGGACGCGGTGGCGCGGTCGGCGGCGGCCAAGGCCGGTGCTACCTCGCCGACGGCGAATGCCGCCCGGGCCCAGTAGGCCTCCTTGTCGGCCAGTGACACCGGGCCTTCGAGTCCCGCGGCCTCGTCGCGCAGGCGCCCGAAGCCGGCCTCGGCGCTGCGGGCCTCGCCACGATCCAGTTGCACCCACGCCCGGTTGAGGCGGCCGCGGAAGCGCTGTCCGGTGTCGCCGTGGATGTCCAGGAGGGCCTGGCCGTGTTCCAGCACCCGATCCGCCTCACGGGGGAAACCGATACGGCTCAGCACCCGGCCGTGGAGGGTGAGGAGAGAGCCCACCTTGGCGGGCTGGCCGAGCCCCCAGGCCTGCTGCTCGCCGAGGGCGGCGTAGGTCTCGGCGCGTTGCGGGGCCTGCATGTTGTCGGCCACCGACGTGGCAAACCCGAGGGCATCCACCTGCTCGACGCCATCGAGGGAGGGGATGGCGACTTCGAGCTCGGCCATCGCCTCGGCAGAGCGACCTGCGGCGGTGAACTGGCGAGCCTTGGTGAGACGGAGGCGGCCCTGGGTGACGCGGTCGAGGCCGGGGGCATGCTCCTGCGCCTGCAGGGCGAGCGCCGCCAGGTTTCCGGCGAGGGAGGGATCGATGCCGGGCCGGAGGGCGGCCGCGGCGAGGAGAGCACGGGCGTCGGACCATCGCCCCGCCGCGGCGAACAACTGCCCGACGTCACCGGGTTCGCCGCCCTTGGCGGCGATGGCATCGGCAAGGCTTCCGGCAAGTTGGGCGTCGCGCACCGGGGAAGCCCCCGAGTCGTCGGCCTGAGCACCCGGGGCAAAGCCCCCGTCGCGGAAGGCCAGGGCCCCCTGGGCCACCAGGGACTCGCCTTCGTCGACGACCTCCGCCACCGGTACCCCGAGGGCGGCTGCGGCCTCCTCGGCCCGAACCGGACGGGGAGCGAGACGAGCCAGGGCCCTGAGGTCACGACCGATGTTCGACACGAAGCCACCCCCCGTTGACTGAGAACCTGCCGCCGCGGCGACGCAAGAGTAGCCACGGGGCACTGGAGCGCGGGGCGGGGAATCGAACCGCGTGTGACGCGCTCGTACCCGCCTCGAGGGGCGGGTACGAGATCAGGCCGCTCGAGGCTCAGTGACCGTTGCCCGAGGTTCCGTCCGAACCCGGGGCGGTGTCACCGCTTCCCTGCTGGGATTCCCCATGCCCGTCCGGATTCTGCACCTGGTTCTCGGACTGAGTCTGGGTCTCGGACTGGACCTGCTCCTGAGTCTGAACCTGGTTCTGCTCCTGCACCTGGTTCTCGGACTGGCCCTGAGTCTGCGCCTTGTTCTGGAAGCCGTCATCGTCACCAGGCCTGCCGTCGACGAGCTGGTTCTTGGCCTGAAGCTTCACCTGATCCTGGAGACGCAGATGCTCTTCGATCCGCAGCTGCTCCTCGAGCTGGATCTGATCCTGGAGGCGGGTCTGGTCCTGCAACCGCACCTGCTCCTGGTCTAGATCGAGGCCGATCAGATGATCATCGACGAAGTTCTGCACGGGCTCGGGAAGCACGCCAGCTACGCCGGCCCCCACGGTCGCTCCCGCGAGCGCCATCGCCCCGATCATGATCTTGACGAGGATGGACGAGAACAGCCCTGCAAACACGGTACGCCTCCTGGGTGGATCGGGGATGCGACGAGCGGACGACCCGTTGACCGCTGCGGGTTCGCTGCTGCGGGCCGCCGCCGCCGCCAGCGCCACATGGCTCGCGGCGACCGCGGCGTCGACCGAGGCAGTCGATTCCAGTCGCAGGTGCTCCACCACAGGGGCCAGGGCTTCGAGTTCGACGCCGCTTCGCCCCTGGAGGAGTTCCTCGACGTCCCTGTGGTTGAGGTGTCCGCTCATCTCACCCTCGCAACCGGTGACCGGGCGTCGAGGGGTACGCCATCGATCCGCTGCCTGAGTTCGCGGACTCCCCGCCGCTGCAGCGCCTTCACCGCTCCGACTCGCTTCCCCATCACGGTGGCGACCTCGTCGATCGTGAGCCCGGCGACGATGCGCAACAGCAACACGTCGCGTTGGCCCGCGGTCAGCGTGCCCAGGAGCGCCACGATCGCCGCTGTGGTCAGCGACTCCGCGGCGAGGTCGGCCGGATCGTTCTGGACGTCGCTCGACTCGGGGACATCGCCGGGATCGGTGGGACGAAGGGCGCGGTAGCGCCGCTCGTCGATGACACGGTGGTAGGCGATGCCGAACACCCACGAGCGGAAGCCGCCATAGTCGCCGGAGAAGTTGGGAAGGTTGCGCGCCAGTTGGAGGAACACCTCCCCGAGCAGATCCTCGGGCTCGGCGGCACCGCGGGTACGCAGGTATCCGAGAACCGGCGGGGCCAGGTCGGCGTAGAGCCGTGACCAGGCCCAGTCGGCGCCGACTCGGGCGGCCTCCAACACCGATGCGAACTCGGCCTGGTCCAACGCGACTCGCGTTCCTCTCGGTTCTCCACCACTGCAACCGGAGGCAGCGTCTCTAGGGGCACGCGCCTCCGGAGGGCATTGCTACCTATAGAGGTCGTGGCGGGATGGCCGCGTGGTTCCCGCGGTGTCGCGGACGACCACGGCGCAGGCGGTCCCGGACGCGCATGACCCCACGCCACCACCTCACGAGGTGTCGGTGGTGAGCACCAGAACCAGCACCGCGGCCTCGAGTGGGCCGACACCGTCCCACGACCTGCGGTTCGGGTCGAAAGCGAGACGCACCCGATCGGGCCCGATCGTCCCCTCCCACAGTCCGTCTCCCTCGCGGTAGGTCAGCCAGACTCGATCGGCGCCGATCGTGCCTACCCACTGCTGGAGGAACTCGTTGTACGTCAGTCGAATCCGGTCGGACCCAATCGCGCCCACCCAGTCCCTGAGGAACGCGCTGTAGGAGAGCCACACCCGGTGGGGACCGATCGTTCCCTCCCACTCCCCGAGTACCCCGCTCGTTGTCAACCAGACAGGCTCCGGCCCAATCACTCCCAAGAGCTCCCCGGAGGACTCTCCATTGACGAGCCAGACACCATCAGGCTCGACACTGTTCGGCGGGTTCGGAAAGGCCCGCTGAGGTGCAGTGGTCGTCGACGTCGTGGTGACCAGCGCGCTTTCGGTCGACCCCGTCGTGACCGAATCGACTGCCCCGGTGCACGAGGCGAGCAGGGGAACCACGAGCGCCAGGATGACTCGCATCACCAGGACGCTACCGACGACTGCGTCACTAACGAGCAGGCGGCACAGGACACCCGAGAGGCGCGCGTGGTCGACGCCTCACATGCCCTCCAGGCAGTCCCAGAAGGCGCAGGCGAAGATCGCGAACGCGATCGAGAACGCCCACAACACCGACATGATGATTCCCATGCGACGGCCGGCGATTGCACGAGACAGCCCGTCACGGGGTCGGCGGCCGGCATCGATTGCCGAGACCTCCTGGTGTCCGAGCAGCCGAGCAAGGGCGGAACACAACACGGAGACAGCAAGGAAGACGTACACCGCGGCGGAGGCGGCGCCGAGCGCGATGGCGGGGAACGCAATGAATCCTCCGATTCCCAGCCAGAACACGAGCTCTGCGCGGCTCGTCTCCCGCCGCGTCACCCTCCCCACCCCTCGACCGGTTCGCGCTCGTGGTCATCGCCCATCAGACCGGTCTCCTCGCGTCGGCCATGAACCTACGCGGATCGTCCTGGCCCCTGCACTCAGGGGCAAAGGCGCCGTGTCCGGCATCCCCATTGGATGAGTGGCTCCGGAATCGACTGAGATGCGTCCCGTCCGAGCCCGCCTCAACCTCGCCCACCCACCCCATTACCCTCCTCAACAGACAGGCGGGCAGCGTTTCGCGCCAGGAAACGCGCCCACCCGCCCTCGTAGCTCAGGGGAGAAGAGCAGTGGTTTCCTAAACCACGTGCGGAGGTTCGAGTCCTCCCGGGGGCACAGATGTCCGATCCCGAATTCGCCGACGAGACCTGGACCGCCACCGCACTCCGCGCCGCGGTGGAGGCCATCGCCTGGGTCGGAGCTCCCTGGGCCGCCGTCGAGTGGCTCGGTCTGTGGGCGGCGCCGATCGCCCTGCTACTCGTGCTCGTCGTCCCCTGGGTGGTGCGGCGAGCGATGCCGCTCCACCCACCCGACGCGGGTTCCTTCTCCACCGCAGGGCTGATTCGGATTTCGATGTTCCTCGACCTGTGCATCATCGCGGTGCTCGCCGCCGGGTACCTCTTCGGATCAACGGCAGGCATCGGGACCACCTTCCTGTGCCTCGCGGCCCAGGGCGCCGGATGGCGTCGCAGTCGATGGTTGCTGGCCGGTGCCCCACCAGTCTGAGTCTCAATCGAGCGGTGACTCGGCCGCACGCGAGGAACCCTCTGCATTGCAGAGGGTTCCTCTTGACTTGGCCGAGCATGGGAGGTGCACTTGGAGGCGTTGCGCCTGCTGTGCTTCCCCTGTGCCCGAGGTGCTGTTGGCTAGCGGCGCTCGCGCTCTTTGGCCAGATTCACGGTGAGCGCACGCCCACCCATGTTCTTGCCACTGAGGGACTCGATCGCCTTTCGGGCATCCTCAGACGAAGCCATCTCGACGAAACCGAAACCGCGCGAACGGCCGGAGTCGCGATCCATGACTACCTGAGCCTTGGTGACCTGACCATGCGGAGAGAACAGGGTCTCCAGCTGCGCCGAGTCGGTGTCGAACGTGAGGTTCCCCACGTAGATATTGGTGGACATTGTCTTGCTCCTCTTGAAGGCGTCGATCGTCGTCACGCCCCACAAGAGTCGAAGCCGGGGTCACGACCGACCGAAACCGGGTGAGCACTTTGGCTGGGCCTTATGGCCACTTCACCCGACGGTAAGCAAGGAGAAGAAAGGCGCAGCACGCATCAGGCGTGCACTGTGGAGTTGAGTATACCAGCGGTCTGACCCTGTACGATCCCGTGGCGGTGAGACCGACGCCCCCACGGTTCACCGGGCACTTCGGACCGGCGAACGCGTCGGGTGGCCTCAGGATCCAGGCTCACCGGCGCCAGGGACTGCGGTTCCACTCTCTCCCACCGCGCCGGTCGGCGTCGCGCATTCCCACGGCAACTGCCGTGATCACCGCGGCGGCCATGATGAGCCACAGCCAGGGTGAGATCGGCGGATCCGGTTCGGGAGCCGCCGGTATGACCGGCATGGGGATGCAGGTCGATTGCCCCGGTTCGGGTTGGTGGGTACCGACGGGGCAGGGCTGCGATGCGATCGCTCCTGCGGTGTCGACGAAGTGGTCCACCGCGGCGAGCAGGCACCCGGTGCGTCGCGGGTCGGGTTGATACGAGCCCACTCCGCACGGAACCTGATCCGACGCCCCCGGCCCGACGGCGAAGTGCCCGGGTTCGGCCGGGTCGCACCCCGTGGCCCGGTTGCCAGACTGATACGTGCCGGCCGGGCACGGGGTCTGCGCCGACGACCCCGCGGCGGCGGCGAAGTGGCCTGCCGTCGCGGTGCGGCACACCGTCGCCCCGGGCACCGGTTGGTACGTGCCGAGTGCACAGGGCACCTGGGCGGTAGCACCCGCGGCGACCACGAAGTGCCCGACCGATGCGGGGATACATTCGGTGGCACCAGGTTCGGGCTGATAGGTACCCGCGGCACAGGGCCATTGGACGGCGAAGGCCTGGCCGGGGACGACGTGCCCGGGATCCGCCTCGAGGCAGCCCGTCTGCCGGGTTTCGGGTTGGAAGGTGCCGGGGCCGCACAACGACTGAGCGGTGGCACCACCGGTCGCGACGTAGTACCCCGGTGCGGCACTCCGGCAGCCGACGCGCCCCGAGCCCGGTTGATAGGTACCAGGGGGGCACGGCGGGTCGGCGGTGGCGGCGGCTCCTGCCACGTAGTGCCCCGGCGCCGCGGGGACACACGCGATGCCGCCTGCCGACTCCTGATACGAACCAGGGGCGCACTCGACCTGGTCCACCGCGCCGACCGCGGAGACGTAGTGGCCGGGATCGGCGGCGACACATGACACCTGACCGGCATCGGGTTGGTAGGTACCCGGTGCACATGGCACCTGCTCGGTGGCGGCCGCGGCCGCGGCGAAGTGACCCGGATCAGCGGTGAGGCATCCGGCCTGACCCGGACTCGGCTGGTAGGTGCCGGGGGGGCACGCGATCTGAGCGATCGCACCGGATCCCGGGACGTGATGCCCGGGATCGGCCGGGATGCACTCGGACTGAGCTGCGAGCGGCTGGTAGGTCCCTTCAGGACAGGGCACGCACGCCGCGCCGTCGAAGTACTCCCCGGCCTGACAGTCGGATTGGTCGGCGGCGGCGGCGCCCGGGATCGTTGCGCCGACGGCCCCCACCGTGAGGACGACGCTGAGGAGGAGGCGTCCGGTCGATCGCATCACCCCGAGCATGCCCGATGCCGGCGGCCGCGTCTAATCCGGCTTCTCGCCCTTCTCATCCGGAGGACTCTCCCGGGCAAGGTCGATCAACAGGTTGGCAGGCTTCCAAGCGACGTCCGCGGTGATCTTGACGAGTTCGACCAGACCCTTGCCCACCAACCCGGGGACGGCTCCGAGGCGGGGTCCACCGATGAATCCGCGCCGCCCGAAGTAGATCCACAACCCGACTCCGACCAACACCATCAACACCATCACCCCGAGGTAGCCCCAGCGCCACAGCAACTCGGGCATGTGCCGGAAGTTCATTCCATAGACGCCGGCGATCAGCGACAGCGGCAGCACGATCGCCGCGAACACCGTGAGCACCTTCATGACCTCGTTGGCGCGCTCCGCGATGGTGCCCCGGTACGACTCGAGCACGCTCGCCAGCAGGACCGGTGCCGCCTCGAGGCTGCGGGTGAGGCGGCTGTAGTCGTCGTAGACGTGGGTCAGTCGTCGCCGACCCTGGCGGCCGATCCCCGGATACTCCTCGCTCCCGAGGATGCGGAAGATGTCGCGCTGCGCCGATACCACCTGACCGAGGGTGTGACTGTCGCGGCGCAGGGCGAGGACCTCTCCGGGCACCGATGGGATCCCGGCGATGGCGCGATCCTCGAGATCGTCGATCCTCGCATCGAGCCCCTCGACCAGTGGGCGAAACGACGCCGCTCCCACCTCCGCTATGCGCGCCCAGAGCAAGTCGGGGCCGGAGCCGTTCAACACCCCCGACTGCACCACATGGCTGCGGCCCCAGGCGAAACCCGGCAGGTCCTCCAGGTGGAAGGTGACGAGGAAACGGTCTCCGATGAAGACGTCGTACTCCACCGTGGTCAGCCGGTCGGCCGTGGCCGAAAGGCCGTGCCCGACGATGAGGGCGTGGTCCTCGCGCTCCTCGACCTTGGGGAACTTGCTCCAGTCGAGGACGTCCTCCACCTCGAGCGCATCCAGACCGAAGTGGGTGCCGATCTCGGCGACGTCGGCGTGAGCGAAATCGGTCACGTCGAGCCAAAGCCATCCGTCGGAGGCGCGCACCTCGTCGAGCCGCTCGAACGGCACCGTCACCGCGGCAGTGGCTCCGGAGGCGATGTGGAACAGGTGGCGCACCGGGGGATTATCGCGCTGCGGTCCCCCACATGTGGATCGGGGCCCCCGAGGGGGCCCCGATCCACTCCGTGGGAGGAACTACGCCTACTCGGCGGCGGGAAGGAGCACCGCGTCGATGACGTGGATCACCCCGTTGGAGGTCTCGAT